>JBMSHA010000025.1:0-12948 GCA_049416245.1 Flavobacteriales bacterium
CGAGGCGCTTTACCCCGGGGTCAAGTTCTGGGTAGGGCCGCCCATCGAAAATGGTTTTTACTACGACGTGGACTTTGGTGAGCACACCATTAAAGACAAAGACTTCCCGGACATCGAGTCCAAAATGATGGAGTTGGCCAAGCAGAAGAATCCTTACATCCGCCGCGAAATGAGCAAGGCTGATGCTTTGACCTACTTCCGAGCGAAGGGGGACGAATACAAATTGGATTTGCTGGAAGGCTTGGAGGACGGAACCATTACGTTTTACGACCAAGGCAACTTCACGGATTTGTGCCGTGGGCCGCACATGCCCCACACGGGTTTTGTCAAGGCGTGCAAAGTCATGTCCATTGCGGGTGCCTACTGGAAAGGCGATGAATCCCAGAAGCAGTTGACCCGCGTGTACGGCATTACCTTCCCGAAAAAGCAAGAGCTGAAGGAATACCTCGAATTGCTCGAACAGGCCAAGGCGCGAGACCACCGTAAGTTGGGCAAGGAAATGGACCTGTTCCATTTCTCAGAAAAGGTGGGACAAGGCTTGCCGCTGTGGTTGCCCAAAGGGGCTGACTTGCGGATGCGACTCGAATCATTTCTGAAAGAAGCACAGCGCAAAGCCGGGTACGAAGGCGTCATTACACCGCACATTGGCAACAAGGAACTTTACATCACCAGCGGCCACTACGCCAAATACGGGGAGGACAGTTTCCAGCCCATCAACACCCCGGCCGAAGGCGAGGAGTACCTGCTCAAGCCGATGAATTGCCCGCACCACTGTGAGATTTTCAAGTCGCGTCCGCGCAGCTACCGCGACCTGCCCGTTCGGTTTGCGGAGTTCGGCACGGTATACCGGTACGAGCAATCGGGCGAGCTGCACGGTTTGACTCGCGTGCGGGGCTTCACCCAGGACGACGCGCACATTTTCTGCACCGTCGACCAAGTGAAAGAGGAAGTAGGCAAGGTGATTGACCTGGTTCTGTACATCTTCCGCACGCTGAAATTTGAGGATTTCATCGCTCAAGTCAGCTTGCGCGACCCCGAAAATCCAAGCAAGTACATCGGGGAAGATGCCAATTGGGACAAGGCCGAAAAGGCCATCCAAGAAGTGGCCGATGAGAAGGGGCTGACCACCGTTATTGAACTTGGGGAAGCCGCATTCTACGGGCCAAAGCTCGACTTCATGGTACGCGATGCCATCGGTCGAAAGTGGCAGCTCGGAACGGTCCAGATTGACTACAATTTGCCCGAGCGTTTTGAGCTCGAATACGTCGGTGCGGATAACGCGAAACACCGCCCTGTGATGATCCACCGAGCGCCGTTCGGATCGATGGAGCGCTTCGTGGCGATTTTGATTGAGCACTGCGCCGGGAAGTTCCCGTTGTGGTTGACCCCGGAACAGGTCAAAATTTTGCCGATTTCCGACCGATTCAACGAATATGCGGAAAGGGTTTCAAAAGTCCTTGAAAATCACGATATTCGCGCCCTCGTAGACGACCGGTCAGAGAAGGTGGGCAAAAAGATTCGGGATGCCGAAATGGAAAAAGTGCCTTACATGCTCATTCTGGGAGAAAACGAGGCCAAAGAAGAAACCGTATCCGTGCGCAGGCAGGGAGAAGGTGACTTAGGTGGCATGAGTGTCGAAGCGTTTGCTGAACATATTCGTTCGGAAATCGCGGAGATGCTGAAATAACTGGATGTATCACTAAAACTCAAGCGTTATAGCGATTAGAAGAAAAAGGACTCCGTATCGGGGCCGCGTTCGAAAAGAGGATCTTCACCGCATCAATGATAAGATTGAAGCGCCGGAGGTTCGTATTGTGGGCGACAATGTGGAGCCGGCGGTCATGCGTACGCATGATGCTGTAGAGCTGGCGAAAGAGATGGAATTGGATTTGGTTGAAATCTCACCCAAAGCTGACCCACCTGTTTGCCGCATCATTGAGTACAAGAAGTTCCTCTACGACCAAAAGAAGAAGCAAAAGGAAATCAAGGCAAAGCAGCAAAAAGTTGTCGTGAAAGAAATCCGTTTCGGACCGAATACGGATGATCACGATTTTCAATTTAAGTTGAAGCATGCCAAGAAGTTTTTGCAAGAGGGCTCCAAGCTCAAAGCATACGTCTTCTTCCGAGGTCGGACCATCGTTTTTAAAGAGCGCGGAGAAATTTTACTTCTGAAATTTGCACAGGAACTTGAAGAATTTGGCACAGTTGAACAACTGCCAAAACTCGAGGGAAAGCGAATGACCGTCCTTTTCAATCCGAAAAAGAAATAAATAACCAAAAATCTAAGGCCATGCCGAAGATGAAAACAAAAGCAAGCGCGAAGAAGCGCTTTAAGTTCACGGGAACGGGCAAGATCAAGCGGAAGCACGCCTTCAAGAGTCACATCTTGACGAAAAAAGGCACCAAGCAGAAGCGAAACTTGACGCACTCTACCACGGTTGACAAAACCAACGTAGCGAGCGTGAAGCGTCAGCTTTGTGCTTAATCCAATTGATTTAGACCAGACCCTGGTACGTTTAACCCGGTAACCGGCTCACAAGACTGGATAATCCCAGCGCCGTCTACCAAAAAGAACACAGTAAAATGCCAAGAGCAACAAACGCAGTCGCATCGAGGGCGCGACGTAAAAAAATCCTCAAGATGGCCAAAGGGTACTACGGTGCCCGAAAGAACGTTTGGACCGTAGCAAAGAACGCCGTTGAAAAAGGCTTACTCTACGCATACGAAGGCCGTAAACAGCGCAAGCGTCAATTCCGATCGTTGTGGATTCAACGCATCAACGCCGGCGCTCGTCAGCATGGAATGTCCTACAGTGAATTCATGGGCAAGTGCTCCAAGAAGGGAATCGAATTGAACCGTAAGGTTTTGGCGGATCTCGCCATGAACCATCCCGCTGCTTTTAAGGCAGTCGTGGATCAGGTGAAATAATATTCATCACCGTTTTCTAGGTGATAGGAAAGGGTCAACAATCTTGTTGGCCCTTTTTTATTGAAATTGTCTTGAGAATTTTTTGATTTGTGAAGAACATCACATAACATTCGCGAGAATTTCAAAAAACCCCTACTTCATGCGTACTTCGCACATTGTTTACTCTGTCCTTGTCTCCACGTTACTTTTGAGTTGCGGTGGAACGGGATCTTCTAACCTTCTCAATCACGAGGAGGTCGATGCTTTTGTTCATCGCCATATTGAGTCCCAAGTTGGATTTGAGGCTGCGATTGAGCCATATTTGGCTGGACTTTCTTCCGAAAGCAAATACTTTGTCGCAGGTAATTCGGAGCCTCGAAATGCCAACCTCGAAAATGTCGATGCCTCTTGGTTTTATGAGGATTCGGTAACCGTTGATGTTTTTGATATTCAATTGTACGGTGAGGCGGCAAGTGTCATGGGCATGATTGAGTTCCATAATTTGGGAAAAGTGGACCAAAGATCATTTCACGGAACGGTCGTTCGAGATGGTGATCGACTTCGTTGGGATCGCTGGTATCATGCGGACCACGGAAAGTTGGCGCGGAATTTCATTCCAAACGAATCGGAAGTCGAAGGCGCTGTAGCGCTTTGCAATTCGATGCTTTGGATGACGTTGCAAGGCGATGGTGTCCAAGCGGGTGGGATTTCCGATTCTTTGGTGGCATTGGATCCGGACATGGCGCTGGCGCACGTTGGCGCTATGTGGAGGGCTTGGTTCAACAGCGACGCAGAAGGATGGAATTCGAATGTCGACGCCGCTGTAGAAAAATCTAAAGATCCTGCGACCAAATATTATTTCATGTCGCATTCCAAGCGGTATGGCGATCAATTGGAAAATGCGCGGATCGCACATTCGTTGGCTTCAGATTCTCCATTGACGCAAGTGAATTACGCTTGGCAATTGATGGGAGAGGATGACGAGGCTGCACGAATTATTCTGAATCAATGTGCAAGTCGCTGGTCTTCATTGGGAGGCCCGCATAATTTGTTGGGTTATCTGAACATGGGTGAAGGCGACATGGAAGCCGCAGAACGAGCTTTTAAAATGTATGTCCGTCTTGCGCCAGATGTGGCAAATGCACATGATAGCATGGGCGATTTTTATGTCAAGCAAGGCGACAAGGAAAGTGCCCGAGCTTGCTTCGAGAAAGCCATAGAACTCAACCCTGAATTCGAAGCATCGCGTAAAAAATTGGCAGAGCTCGATGCGTGATGGCTCGAGTTTGCTGCTTCATTGAAAAGCCCGGGTCTTCCCGGGCTTTTTTTATTCTGTGATGGCGTTGAGCGCGCGCTCTTTCGCCAGCGCTGCTGCGGTGTAGTCCGGTTTGATTCGCAATGCCTCGCTGTAATCAGCGAGCGCAGCCCGTGTTTCTCCCAGGCTTTCAAGCGCCAATCCACGGTTGAAAAAGGCTTGATGGTAATATGGGAGCCGCACGATCGCCTCAGAAAACCAATACGCCGCACTATCGTACGCACTCAGGTACTCGAGGTGGATGTATCCTTGGTTGAATGAAGCGGTAGCGTTGGCAGAGTCGATGGCTAAAAACTCTCTATACAATTCCAAGGCATCATTGTACCGTTGGTTGTCCTGCATGAAAATGGCCAGGTTGTACTTGGCCTCGACAGATTGCGGCCGCAATTCCATAGCAGAGCGGTAGGATTCTTCAGCCAACGGATCTCCTTGCTGTGCAAGGAAAATCCCTAATGAGATGAATCCATTAAAAAAATCGGGGTTGACTTCAACCGCGGTCTGAAAAGAACTGATGGCTTTGTCTACGGTGCCATTTTGAGCGTAGATTTTACCTTTCATCCAATAGGCTTCATGCAATTGGTTGTCCACACGCAATGCATTATTCAAATCATCGAACGCCCGTTCAAATTGATTCAGATGGATGTTGAATTCCGCACGGCGTAGTAAACACTCGGTGCTTTCAGGAACCCGAGCGATGCAGGCATTGAGTTCCGCTAAGCAGGATTCAAAATTTTGCATCCGGTACAGCATTTCTGCTCGCTGTTCCCAAGCAGGCGCATAATTTGAATCGGCTTTGAGGGCCAATCCCCAATCATCAAAAGCACTTTGTGGGTTTCCTTCTTCCAAGTACCAAAGGGCTCGGGCGTGGTAAGGTTCGGGATTGTTTGGATCACCCAAGATTGCTGCGTTGAGAGAATCCAGTGCAGACGGTGTGCTTTCCGATTCTGCGACAGGCGTTGAATCCCCACATCCTGTGGTGAATGCCGTAGCCAAAAACACAAGGGCACCCATGAAAAGTGCCCTGTGTGTTTCGACTTTGGAAATCGATTTCATCTTCAATAATGGAGGATAGCGATCACACCGCCTCGAGTTCTTCGACGTTTTTCGGTGCGTTCTCTTGGTTGATTTCAGCTTTGATTTTGCCTTCCAATTCATCCATCAACTCCGGGTTGTCTTCGATCAACGTCCGAACGGCATCGCGCCCTTGGCCGAGTTTGGTTTCCCCGTAGCTAAACCACGAGCCTGATTTTTTGATGATGCCCATCTCCACACCGAGATCGATGATTTCTCCTGATTTTGAAATGCCTTCTCCATAAAGGATGTCGAATTCGGCTTTGCGGAAAGGGGGAGCAACTTTGTTTTTGACAACTTTGACCTTCGTGCGGTTGCCCAAGACCTTATCGCCGTCTTTGAGCTGAGTGGAACGGCGGATATCAAGACGCACGGAGGAGTAGAACTTCAGCGCGTTTCCACCGGTAGTTGTTTCGGGATTTCCGAACATGATCCCGATTTTTTCCCGCAATTGGTTGATGAAGATGCAGCAGCATCCTGTTTTGCTGATGGAACCGGTGAGCTTCCGAAGTGCTTTCGACATGAGTCGCGCTTGCAAGCCGACGGATGAATCGGACATTTCGCCTTCGATTTCAGCACGCGGGGTCAGAGCTGCCACGGAGTCAATAACGATCAAGTCGATGGCTCCTGAGCGGATCAAGTTGTCCGCGATTTCAAGACCTTGCTCCCCGTTGTCGGGTTGGGAGATGAGCAGGTTTTCGGTATCTACTCCGAGGTTTTCGGCGTAAAATTTATCAAAAGCATGTTCCGCGTCAATGATGGCGCAAATGCCACCTTGCTTTTGGGCTTGTGCGATGGCGTGAATGGCCAATGTCGTCTTACCCGAACTTTCAGGGCCATAAATTTCAACGACTCGGCCTCTCGGATATCCTTGAATGCCCAGCGCCAAATCCAACGTGAGGGAACCAGAAGGAATCGACTCGATTGCTTCCACCGCCTCGTCTCCCAATTTCATCACGGCACCTTTGCCGTAGGTTTTGTCCATGCGGTCCAAGGTCAACTGGAGCGCCTTGAGTTTTTGTGAGTCTAAAGACATTTTTTCTTGTTTTGAACGAAGGTATCCTACCTACATCGTAATGGACTTACGGTGTGGGGTGTTTTTTGTCAACGAAGTACCCACTTTTGTGTGTGTAGCTGCCTTACAGGCCAAATCCAGCCAAAACTTCTGCAGCGTGGTCCTTCGTTTTTGGCTTTAAAATCACGGACACCACGGTGCCGGATTCATTGATCAGGAATGTGGTCCGGTGCGTGCCGTCGTATTCTTTGCCCATGAATTTTTTGAGTCCCCAAACACCGAATGCTTTGTGCAATGTCAAATCTTCATCGCATGCGAGGTCAAATTTCAACCCGTATTTCTCGATGAATTTCAAATGCTTCGCCGCCGGGTCAGGACTGACACCAAGCACTTCAATGCCCGCTTTTGACAAGGCGTCAAAATGCTCCGTCAGGTTGCAAGCTTGCGCGGTGCAGCCGGGGGTCATGTCTCGGGGATAAAAGTACAAAGCCAGTTTTTTGCCTTGGTAATCCGAGAGTTTGCGTGAAGAGCCATCCTGAATGGAGACCGAGAATGATGGAGCAGCGGTTCCAGCCGCCAAAGGTGATGCGATGTTTGCCATGTATGAACAACAGATATTTTTCCTCCAAGTTCGTGAGGGTCGTCTGCATAATTCTTCCCAATTTGCCAATCCATGCAAACCCCTGTTCAATTTGTCGATGTATTGGTTCCTTTGGCATTGCCGAAGTTGCTTACCTACGCCTTGGAAGCAGACGATGCGGGGGTGGTGCCGGGGATGCGGGTGGTGGTTCAAGTTGGCGCCCGCAAACGATACACAGCGGTAGTTTGGCGAAAACACACCGAGGCTCCTGCAGCCTATGCGGCACGCCCTATTGAATCGGTCATCGATGTCCGACCCATGGTGACGCAAGAGCAATTGGCGCTCTGGGAGTGGATGGCAGATTATTACATGTGCAGCCGCGGGGAGGTGATGTCCGCAGCGTTGCCTTCCGGTCTGAAATTGTCGAGTCAATCCAGGTTGGTTTTGCACCCGGACGCGAGGCTGAATAAGAAGCCCGAGATTTCGGAAAAGGCGCAAATCCTTTTTGATGCGATCGATGCCCGTCAAGGCATTCAATTAAACGAAGCGGCACTCATATTGGACATCAAGCATCCACAAAAATGGGTCAATGAGTTGTTGGAACGTCAGTTGATTGTTTCCGAGGAGGAATGGAAAGAACGTTACAAACCGAAGATGGAGCGAACGGTGCAATTGGCACCAGAGCACCAATCGGATGCGGCATTGAACGCTTTGCTGGATGCTTTGGACTTGCGCGCTCCGAAACAAGCGCGCGTGCTTCAGGCGTATCTGCAGCTTTCAGAGGAAGCTGGGGAAGGGGTGGAAGCCGTGATCTCTGAGAAAAGCGTGCTGGACCGCGCTCAAGCGGATACGGGTGCGATTCGCCGAATGGAGGATAAAGGCATTTTTTTGAGGGAAGAACGACCGATTGAAGGAACGTGGAATTTGGTTGACAAGGCGGCACCCTTGCCTGTGCTCAGCAAGCTTCAGCAACATGCGTATTCGGCCTTATGTGAAAGCCGGAAGGGTAAAGGGCAAGCCTTGTTGCATGGCGTAACAGGATCAGGGAAGACGGAGGTGTATATCCACCTCATTGCAGATGCATTGGAGCGCGGCGAGACCGTATTATTTCTGGTTCCGGAAATTGCGTTGACAACGCAGCTCATCCAGCGGTTGTCGCGCCATTTTGATGCGTTTTTGCACGTTTACCACAGCCGGTTTACGACACGAGAGCAAACGGAAACGTGGCTGAATGTGTTGGGGAAAGAAAATCAACCTTCGAGCCCGAAGTTGTTGGTCGGCCCGCGATCAGCCGTATTTCTGCCGATGCCCAACCTCGGGTTGATCATCGTGGATGAAGAGCACGAGCCGAGCTTCAAGCAATACGATCCGGCGCCGCGCTATCAGGCACGGGACGTTGCCATGTGGATAGCGCGTCAGCAGAAAGCTTTTCTCGTGCTGGGTTCGGCGACGCCTTCTGTGGAGACGCATTGGTTGGCTCAAGAAGGTCGCTTGGATCGAATCGAAATGAGCGAGCGGTTCGGCGGTGTGATGCTGCCGGAAATCTGGTGCGCCGATATGAAAAAGGCACACCGTCAGCGCGCCATGCACGGCCATTTTTCGCGGTTGCTGAAATTGGAAATTGAGGCGGTTTTAGAGGCCAATCGGCAGGTGATTCTGTTCCAGAATCGTAGGGGGTACAGCCCGATGTGGCAATGCGAGACGTGTGCTTGGATACCGGAGTGTGAACGTTGTGATGTTCCGTTGACGGTACACAAGTGGAAAAATGAGCTCAATTGCCACCATTGCGGATACCATGTGGATCCGCCGCCGCCGGTGTGTGCTTCTTGCGGTAAATCCACCATGAAACCCAAAGGCCTCGGCACGGAACGCATTGAGGAAGAATTGGCCGAGCTTTTTCCAAAAGCCCGTGTCGCGCGAATGGACGCCGATACGACACGCAGTAAGCACGGACACCAACGGTTGGTGCAGGCCTTTGCCAACCGTGCGTACGATATCCTAGTCGGAACTCAAATGGTGACCAAAGGCCTTGATTTTGAGCATGTGGGATTGGTCGGTGTATTGAGTGCGGACCGCATGTTAAACTTCCCCGATTTCAGGAGTTTTGAGCGAGCGTACCAAATGCTCACGCAAGTCGCTGGACGAGCCGGGCGAACGGGACAACGCGGCAAGGTGATTTTGCAGACCTTCAATCCCGACCATTGGGTGATCACCAAAGTGATGGCCAACGACTATCAAGGCCTGGTCAACCAAGAATTAATCGAACGGAAGAATTACCGCTACCCGCCGTTTGTGCGCTTGGTTCGATTGACGTTAAAACACACCGATGCCCGACGCCTGCAAGTGGCATCCGAGGTGCTGGCTGCCCGCCTGAAACAGCGATTTGCTGCCCGTGCGATAGGCCCGGAAACACCGATGATCAGTCGAATCAACGACCTGCATCATCGCGTGATTTTGCTCAAATTTGAAAGGGAACTTGCTCCCGCGCAATACCGATCGCTGTTGGCAGTTGACCTCCACGCATTTCAATCCGACGATCGGTTCAAACGCATTCGGCTTACCGTCGATGTTGACCCGGCCTGACGGCATAGGTATGGCCTGAAGGTGCCTGAATCCTCCAAATGTCGTGAGCATGAACGGTCCAACCCAATCGGTCGGGAGCAATATGCACAGGGGCAGCAGGCAGTTGAAGCGATGCTTCTTCTTGCAATTGGCCGGCCGGGTTGTAGACTTGAATGGACCATGAACCGGATACGGGCGATTGAAGCATGAGCGAATTCGCTAGCCATTGAACGGATTCCTCGGGCACTTCCGGAACGGTCAGTTCACTCGTAGAACCAAATCCATGAAACGAGGGCGTGCCGTTTCCGCTGTTGGCAACACCGAGGGTGTCAGTTTCGATGGCGTAACTGATATCGGCGGGATTCGATAAGCCCGACGCGGCGCCTTGAACGACCGTTTCAACTACTGCGAAATCATTCGAATAGCGCGTGATGCGTGCCGGTGACCACGAGCTCACGTAGAATTGTCCCGAACCATCCATGTCGATTCCGTCCAAATTTCCGAGTCCGGTGTTGGGAACGATTTGCGAAAATTCACCCGACGTAAGGTCCACATCCAAGATGGGTGCGTTGGCGCCCCAGTTCACCACCAAGGCTCGGTTGTTTGCTTCATCAATGACCACACCATTGGGTGTTGTACCTGTGGCATTAACAAGGACCTCAGTTGCCATGTTTGCTGGATCCGTCATGTCGATCCGGTGCAGCTTACCCGTTGCAAAATCACTCACCACCAATTCACCACTGCGACTGCCCATTCCGTTCAAAAATCCGGCACCTGGAATGGAAACGGATCCCACCAAAGCGGCCGTTTCGAGATCATAGGCACGCACGACATTGTTCCCGATGGCGAATAAATGGCCGTCAATGACTTCCATTCCGTGCGTAGCAGTGGCACTGCCGAAATAAGCGTAAGTAGCACCCGCATCTTCCGTGACCAGCAAGCTGGTGTTGTTCGAGATGAACCAACGGTCCTGTGTGGGGTCGTATTCGGCGGCTTCAATGTTGCCTGGAGTTTGTGACCAAGCGGCAGCTGCAGTACCAACTGCAAAGAGGAGCGAGGTGAATTTCATGTAGTAGAGGATTGCGATTGGATGTAAAGTTGTGTGATGCCAAACCAAAACAACGAAAAGAGCAGGGTGGCCACCACCGCGTACAAGGTAAAGGAAGTCGGTTCGGCTACTTCAGGCACTGGCGGGGCATCCCAGACGCTCCCGGCCTCGCCCTGTAAAATGGCTCTGATCCGCCGCCAAGAATTGCGCATCAGGAAGTAGCTGCCTAATCCTACGACAGGAGCGAGGATCAACCAAGCTCGGAACCAAGGCTCATATGACGTCCAGTTTTTCATCGGCTGCCGAAAATTGCACTTCCGATGCGCACAAGGGTTGAGCCTTCATCAATGGCAATGGTCCAATCTCCGCTCATGCCCATCGAGCAGGTATCCCAGTCGTTGGGGTTCCACCGGTCAAATGCTTGGCGCAAAACGCGAAATTCCCGACCAACTTGTGAGGCATCATCGGTGAAGGTCGCCATGCCCATGAGTCCCCGGATGCGCACGTGTTGAAATGGCGCCTTCGCGATGGCATTGAAGGCGCTTTCCAGTTCGTCCGTTTGGAATCCGTGTTTTTGAGCTTCTTGCGCGATGTGCACTTGGATGAGGACGTCGCTGACTTTACCCACAACTGCACTGCGCTTGTCGATTTCTTCCAACAGGCGCATGCTGTCCACAGCGTGAATCAAGTGGGCATGCGGAACGATTTGTTTGACTTTGTTGGTCTGCAAATGTCCAATGTGATGCCAGCGGACCTCCGATGTTTCAAAGTGTTCGGCTTTGGTGACCAATTCCTGCACCCGGTTTTCTCCCAAATCGCATTGCCCGGCACCGAGCGCTTCGGCCAACATTTCCACCGGTTTGGTCTTGCTAACGGCTACCAATGTGACATGCGAAGGTATTTGCTCCCGCAAGGCATGTAATTTTTCGGCGATGGTGGTTGGAGGGGTGGTCATGGTCGATCTTTCACATATGCGGATTTCAGTCAATTTGATGAACGAACAACCCGCTCCTCAATTTTGGTTCAATCCAGGTGCTTTTCGGAGGCAAAAAACCTCCGGCATCAGCGGTAGCCTTCAGTTGTGAACTCAGCACAGGGTGCAATTCAAAAATGGCACATCCAGCGTTTTGCGCGGCGCGCTCCGTAAGAGCCTCGGTGTTGAATGTTCCAGGCAAGTATCGAAGCCGCACATCATTCCGGGCATCGGTGATTCCCAGAACTTTTTCGAACAATTCATGCTGCAATCGGCTGGCGTCCACTTCAGAACTTTCGGCTCCGATCCATTGAAGCACCCAACTTTCGTCTTGGTGGTGTACATGAATTTCACCGGGGTGATTTGGGCCGTTATGACCCAATGGGGTGCGTTTCCAACTCCAGTTCTGGCGGCATTGATCGAATGCGTTTTCCCAATCCGCTGCGGTCCAGTTGGCCATGGATACCTCCCGGTGGTATCCCCGAATGATCAACTCCGATTCGGGAACGGCGTAGGTCAGGACGTGTCGTTTGCCCACTGCATTCGGTTGTTGATCCGCAAGTCGAAGACTTGAAGCGACCCGGTGGTGCCCGTCGGCTAGGTAAAGGGATGGAATGGCTTCCATTCTGTGGGCGAAAGTGCGAGATGTCTCGTGATCGAGGATCCAAATGGTGTGGCGAATGCGATCCGTCGTGCTGAAGTCCATGTCGGCAGCATGCGAACGTGTCCAGTCTTGCATGGCAACCGTCACCTTCGAGCCGGTCTCCGGTTCATCCGGATAAACGCATAAGATGGGTTCGGCATGACAACCGACGATTCCGAGGTATTTCGCAAACAGCCGTTCTCGTTTTTCCAAGGTTTGCTCGTGCAACTTCAATCGACCGTCGCGAATGCCTTCAATGCTCAGGGTGCCGATGATGCCGGTGCATTCGTGTGTCTCGGTTGTTTGCCGGTAAATGGCGAGGCATTCCTCCTGGGATTCTTGGAACCACCCCTTGCGAATGAATTCGACGAATCGCTCTCGAACCAAACGGTAATAGGCTTCGGTTCCCCGCTTTGCAGAAGCTGTTTTGCTCCCTGCCGGATGAATCACATGCAGATAAGAATAGGGGTTGCGGTCGAGTTTGTCCTGCAACTCTGCCTTGCCATAGCTCAAATACGATCGGGAAGCGACCAAATGGGGCTTGTCCGATGATGGGACAATTAAGCGAAACGGGTTAAACCAATTCAAGCGGGTTGTTTTGCGCTAATTTCCTCCACAATGGCCGCAATTTCCAAACCGATTCGTTCTTGAGCTTCACCCGTTGCGGCTCCAATGTGAGGAGATAGGGAGACGCGCGGGTGGCGCACCACCTCTACACGCGGCTTGGGCTCACCCACAAAAACATCCAAACCGGCACCCGCAACGTGGCCGGAATCCAAAGCTTCCATCAAGGCGTCTTCATCCACAACGCCCCCGCGTGCAGCATTCAACAAG
>JBMSHA010000026.1:0-12507 GCA_049416245.1 Flavobacteriales bacterium
ATTGGATTGGGAAGCTGGTACTACCTTCGCACTGGACAATGGAAATCCGTCCCGGTGCAATCATGATTCCAACCAAACCCTTGCAACGTCCCATTCGATTGGTGTTTTTCGGAACACCCGAATTCGCTGCTGTCTGCTTGGAACACATCTTGCATTCAACGCATGAAGTTTGTGGTGTAGTAACTGCACCAGACCGCAAAGCCGGTAGAGGTCACCGTTTGCAATCATCTGCTGTTAAGGAGCTCGCTCTTGAAAAGAGTTTGCCGCTGCTCCAGCCGACCAACTTGAAAGACGACGCCTTTGCAGAATCACTGCAAGCTTGGGATGCGGATGTGTTCATTGTGGTCGCGTTTCGTATGTTGCCTGAACGTGTATGGAATGCCCCCCCTTTTGGAACCATTAACCTGCACGCATCGCTTTTACCCAATCTCAGAGGAGCTGCTCCGATTCAATGGGCAATTATGCACGGATTGGAGGAAACCGGTGTGACCACCTTTTCACTGCAACATGCCATCGACACCGGAGATATTTTGCAACAAGCCAAGGTCTCCATTACCCAGGCAGATACAGCGTCTAGCCTTCATGACAAGTTGTTAATGAGAGGCAAGGAATTGATTGTTGAAACCTTAGACGGCTTGTGCGAAGGGAGACTGAAGCGCATTCCGCAACATGAAATTCCCTTGGCAGAAAGACGCCTTGACGCCCCGAAGCTAAACCGAGAAAATACACGAATCGACTGGACTCAATCGGTTGATATTGTGAAAGATAAAATTCGAGGGCTATCACCTTATCCGAAAGCATGGACGACCACTCCATTCGGAGAAATGAAAATTGTCAGTGCGGCAGTTGTAAACGACATTCAGTTCAAGGGTGCAAATCCGGGAACGGCGATTCGCCACCACCAAAACTTGCTTCTGGCTTGCCGAAACGGCTGGATCCAAATTGGCAGCCTCATCCCGGAAGGAAAAAGGCCCATGGAGGCCTCGGCATGGCTCAATGGATTGAATGACGAGCCCGGAGTTTGGGGTCAAACGTCGTAAGCTTCGAGTAGCAATTCCAAAATCTGTTCAGCAGATGCAGTGATGGGCGTTCCCGGGCCAAAAATCCCTACCGCCCCGGCTTCAAACAGGTTATCGAAATCCCCCGGGGGAATCACTCCTCCAACCACAACCAAAATGTCAGGACGTCCCATTTTACGCAATGCCTCATGAAGGGCGGGCACCAAGGTCTTATGTCCAGCTGCCAATGTGCTGACACCCACGACATGCACATCATTATCAATGGCCTGTCGGGCCACTTCTTCCGGTGTTTGGAATAACGGACCGAGGTCGACATCGAAGCCCATATCGGCGAAGGAAGATGCCACCACTTTTGCTCCTCGATCATGCCCATCTTGCCCCATTTTTGCCACCAAGATTCGAGGCTGACGACCAACATTCTCCGAAAAACGTTTCGTCAATTGAATCACCTTTTCATAAGCAGCTTGTCCCTCCATGGCGCGTGAAAAGATACCACTGACTTTCTGGATTTGCGGGCGGTATCGGCCAAAAACCTCTTCAAGTGCGAGACTGATTTCACCGAGAGTCGCACGATGACGTGCAGCATTAACTGTCGCTTCCAATAAATTACCTGATCCCTTCGCATGCGAACGAAGTACCGCGAGTGCCGCTTCAACTTGATGTGAATCACGCGCAGCTCGGAGCGAGTCAAGACGTTTTACTTGATTTTCCCTGACCGAATGCTGGTCGATTTCCAACACGTCTAAATCGGTAGCCTCCTGGGCATTGAACAAATTCACCCCAATGATGCGGTCTTCTCCCCGGTCGATGCGCGCTTGTTTCTCTGCAGCTGCTGCTTCGATCTTCAGTTTTGGAATTCCCTGTTCAATCGCTTTGGCCATTCCCCCTGCCTCTTCGATTTCCTGCATCAAGGTTTCGGCTTGAAGTGCCATTTCTTCGGTCAATTTTTCCATGCATTCCGAACCCGCCCAAGGATCAATGGCATCTCGGAATCCACCTTCGGTTTGCAGAAATTTCTGGGTATTTCGCGCAACACGAGCGGAAGCTTCTGTGGGCAGAGCAATGGCCTCGTCCATGGAATTGGTGTGAAGGGATTGCGTCCCACCGAAAACAGCCGCCATGGCCTCCAATGTCGTTCTGGCCACATTGTTCCAAGGATCCTGGGCTGTCAACGACCACCCACTGGTCTGGGTATGAGTTCTGAGCATCAGGGATTTGGGATTTCGTGCCCCCAATTGGCCCATCATTTTAGCCCAGAGCATACGCGCCGCGCGCATTTTCGCAATTTCTTCGAAATGGTTCATCCCGGATGCCCAAAAAAAGCTGAGCCTCGGTGCGAAAGCGTCAATATCCAACCCTGCAGCCATTCCCGTTCGGACATATTCTAAACCATCTGCCAACGTGTATGCCAATTCCAAAGCCGGCGTGGCACCTGCTTCTTGCATGTGGTAGCCTGAGATGGATATCGAGTTGAATTTTGGTAGGAATTCCGCAGTATACTTGAAGATGTCCGAGATAATGCGCATTGAAGGGCCCGGCGGGTAGATGTACGTGTTGCGCACCATGAACTCTTTCAAGATGTCATTCTGAATGGTGCCCGACAACGCCGAAGGTGAAACTCCTTGTTCTTCCGCTGCAACGATGTAAAACGCCAATATTGGCAATACGGCTCCATTCATCGTCATGCTCACGGACATTTGATCCAATGGAATGCCCTCAAACAGCCGTTTCATGTCTTCGACTGAATCAATCGCAACTCCGGCCATGCCAACATCACCTGTGACTCTTGGATGATCGCTGTCGTACCCCCGATGAGTCGCCAAATCAAAAGCAACACTGAGTCCTTTCTGACCGGCAGCCAAGTTCGCGCGATAAAAGGCATTGGAAGCTTCAGCCGTAGAAAAGCCGGCGTACTGCCGGATAGTCCATGGACGGGTAACATACATGCTGGGATAGGGACCTCCCAAGTAAGGCGCTTGACCCGGTCCGAATCGTACCGTCTCAACTACATCTGACTCGATTTCTCGCTTCGACATCAAATCAATTTCTGGAGAAGACGAAAAGGCATTCCAAACGCTATTGGCAATGGATTCCGTCCAAGCATCCACCAATCGACTCCCGTACATGGGGTCTTGGAATCGACTGAGACCTCCCTCTTCACGCATGAGGTGCTGCACATTTCGGGCCCATCGCATTCCATCCAACGTCCTGGCATTGTGTCCATCATGGGGCCTTGTCTCAATCGCGTCAGCGCCCCCCACTACGGCAGCATAAGTTGATGCCGTCAACCCAATCAAATGGTCGGTATCTAATTCCTCACCATAAATCGAAGCGGCTGTAATCGCATCAATCCAAATGGGCGAAAATGACAATCCCTTACTCTTCAACCAACGCAACCAGACCTGACGCAAAGCACGAATGAACG
The DNA here is from genome assembly GCA_049416245.1 of Flavobacteriales bacterium. Lineage (GTDB taxonomy): Bacteria > Bacteroidota > Bacteroidia > Flavobacteriales_D > Sanyastnellaceae > UA16. The sequence continues at coordinate 3,445 of JBMSHA010000026.1, forward strand.
CTATTTCTTCCAGCACATGCACGCCCACTTCCCAACGCCAAACGCAATGCAACAGTTCTGAAGAAACGTCCCAACCGTGTTTTATGCACCTCTCACGCAAACTCTCCAATTGAACCAAACCGGCGACCATGCAGTCGATGCGGTTCAATTTCGATTCCATCAACCCAATCTCCCACCTCTGCACACCATTGAACCCATGGAATCTGGATCGATGGGCCACGGCGGCCTCTTCGTTTTCTTCAGCAAGCGCATGAAGTGCAGCGCCCGACCAACCTTGCTCATGCAGGTCGCGGAAATCAATGTCCTTTTGCATTCCGCCCAATTGCCTGAGGCGCAACTGAATCATCTCAAGGTGCACACCTTCCAATACGCTCTTCTCGAAATCAGCGCCATGGATGGATAGGGCATCTGCCCCTCCCAGCAAGGCTGCTTTGGCTTCAGCCGAATGGCTCACGGTTTGAACCAACTTCCACGGATGCTTTTCACGCTCCGAGGTGATGGACCGTTGATGCGGAATGGACGCTGACTTTTCCGCTATCCACACCGGACGACGCCAATTTTCCGAAGGATGGAAAGTCGATATTTTCCCACTCAATTGTTCAACCCATTTCGCTGTATCGAAATCGGGAAACGCGTCCCAAGCATCATTCGCCATGCGCCAAATTTACAAAAGCTCCTTTCGCCAGATTGCGCACTAATTTGGAACCATGAAAACACCATTGGATTGGGACACATTCCTGCAAGTTGAGATGCGCGTTGGAAGAATCATCCAGGTCGAAGTTTTTGAGGAGGCGAGGAATCCAAGCTATATCGTTACGGTCGATTTTGGCCCAGATATGGGCGTTAAGAAAACCTCCGCTCAGGTCACAAAACGTTATGAAACAGAAGATCTTTTGGGGAAGACCATTGTTTGCGTGGTAAATTTCCCTCCCAAGCAGATTGGCCCCATGATGTCTGATTTTTTGCTCCTAGGGGCGATGGACGAAACGCATGGCACAGCCGTGCTTGAAGTCCCCAGCGACGTACCTTTGGGTACACGGATTGGCTAAAGTTTGGCCGACGCCAAAGGAATTGATTAGCTTCGACTTCTCATGCAACGGTACAGAGCCATATTTCTTGACCGAGACGGTGTCATCAACCATGACCCGGGTGATTACACCCGGTCGCTCTCAGAATTTCAGGTGTTGCCAACCGTTTTTGAAGCCTTGCTTCAATTGCATGAAGCGGGTTTTAAGCTCATTCTCATCACGAATCAAGGAGGAATTGCCAAAGGTCAATACACCCATGCCGATGTCTCAGAGATTCATTCCGCATTCACACAGACCTGTTCTGAGCACGGGATTCAAATCACTGACATTTTTTACAGCCCTCATCATCCTGATTTTGGTTCGAGCCTGAGCCGGAAACCGGGTAGCTTGATGATTGAAAAAGCGTGTGCAAAACACGGCATAGCCCCTTCCCTTTCTTGGATGGTCGGTGACAAACAAAGGGATATTGAAGCAGGCCGAGCGGCGGGAGTTGCTGGCATATTGATTCCGGTGAACGGGGACTTGCTGGATTTCGTGCCTCAACTTTTGCAAACCCCTCCTGAAGCACTTGGGCATGCCTGAATTATTGAATTGGAAGCCAGAAAAGCGTCGCAAGTTCTTAATGAACGGGGAATTGTGTGAACAATCCGCGCTGACTCACCCGACACAAAATCGGGCATTTCAATACGGCGATGGCTTCTTCGAGACCATCCGGGTTTGTTACGGTCGCGCTCAATTCCTGGAGTTTCACTGGGATCGAATTCAAGCAAGCCTTTCAGGTCACCGCATCAATCAACCCACGAATTGGAATTTTCAAACCTTCCAATCGTTCGTGGAATCCTTGATTCAAGCGAATCACATCACCGAAGGTGGACGGCTGCGTCTTTCCTTTTTTCGAGCGGCCGGTGGTCGTTACACCCCTGCAACGAATGACCTCGTTTGGATTGGAGAAATCGAGCCGTTGGAATCCAATAGCTATACGTTGAACGAGAAGGGAATCGCCGTCGATGTGTACCCGGAGATGAAAAAACTCATAGGACCATTGGCAAACTTCAAAAATTTGTCCGCTGTTCTTTACGTTCAAGCTGCTTTGTGGGCCCAGAATGAAGGACTGGAAGATGCCTTGGTGACCAACACCACCCACAACATCATCGAGTCCACCCGGTCCAATTTGTTTCTCGTTAGCAACCGGGTTTTGTACACTCCCGGTTTGGATAGCGGTCCGGTTGGTGGCGTAATGCGTGCCGCCATCATCAATTTGGCAATCGCAGAGGGCTATAAAGTTTATGAGTGCAACATCTCCCCGCAGGAAATGCTGCGTGCCGATGAACTGTTCCTGACCAATGCCATTCGTGGGATTCAATGGGTGGCGCGCTATCGGACGAAGCGTTACTTTAATTCTACTGCAAAAGAATTGATTGGGATGCTCAATCAGGGCGTGAGCTCCTTGTCTTAATTAGCCGCAGAAGCTCCAACCCTCGGATCCAGCAGTCTGTATAGGCCATCGACCGCGAGATTGACCAACACAAAAATGACCGCAACAACGCATACACAGCCGAGAACCACCGGCAAGTCACCTTGCTCCAATGCGCGGAACATCAGCATGCCCATTCCTTGCCAACCGAACACATATTCCACGAATACAGCGCCTGCCAGCATGCTTGCGAACCAACCTGAAGCTGCAGTCAAAACTGGGTTGAGCGCGTTTCGCACGACATGCACCATCATCAAACGCACCGGATTGAGCCCCTTCGATCGGGCCGTTCGGATGTAAGATTGAGACAATACCTCTGCCGCGCTGTTCCGAGCCAATTGAATGATGACCGACAATGGCCGAACCCCCAATGTGGCTGCAGGGAGAATCAAATGATGCCACGCTATTCTCGGCCCATCAAAGGGATCAACTTCCCACAGCCCACCGGCCATTGGAAGTCCCGTTATGTGAAACCAAACCGAGCCAAACAGCCATGAAAACAAAATGGCCATCACAAATGAAGGAGCGCTCATCCCCAATGCCGAAATGCCCAAAACCCAGCGGTCAATCAACGAACCGGTAACCCAGGACAACGCAAACCCAATGGACAAGCCCAAAATAAGGGCAAAAAGCATGGCGGTACAGGCAAGCAAAAGTGTTGCCGGCAGGGCAGATTTGATGGATTCCACCACGGAACGATCCGTAATAAAGGAACGCCCCAAATCAGCCCCCTTCCAACCCAATTCTCCTTCTTTCACATGGACAGGACAAAGACCAACTAGAAATGCAACGTAACGGCGAGCGAGCGGCTGGTCCAATCCGTATTTGGCACGAATGGCTTCAACCACTTCCTCTTGCTCATTTTGACCAGCCAATTGGCGCGCAGGATCCGGCACGAGGGAGAAAAGAAAAAAAACAAGCGTCAAGGTGCCCCACAGAACACTGATTCCATGAAGCACGCGCTTGGCCATCACTCAATTCCGCTCAATTCCTCCCACGTTGGCACATCACGCCATGCCCATTTTTGTTGCACAACGCCATTGCGCAACCAAACGATTCCCGGGTTCGATCGTACCACAATCTTCAATTCCGTCTGATCGCACGTGAACATGCCATAGGTCACACCGTGCTCTGCTTGAAACGCCCGATTCTCTTCAAACGGCGCATTCGTAAGCCCAATGTTCATCCATCCCGCCTCACCAGCTGCATTCGCCAGCGCATTCATGGCAGCCTGGTTGGACGTATTGGCCTCTTCCAAATCCTTGGAAACAAAGAGGAGAACATCTCCTGGATAATTCAAAAATTCATCTGCTCGATCATCTCCGAGGTTGTCGATGATCTGGAAATCCAAAATTCGGGGTTCATAACCGTCCGATACTTTCACTTCCCTGCCATCAAAGGACACCGTTTCGTAGGTGTTTTTGAACCAAGGCTCGTTATAGATGTTCAGCCAATCGGTACTCAAAACCAGCGTATCCGCCCCCGTTTTCGTGTTTCTGAATGTGTACTCTGTGGCATATACAGGGCCTTGGAGCCCCAATTCTTCAGCAGATTTCCGGTTCTCAATGATGCTCTCTCCTTCCGCATAAGGACGGTAATCTTTCACTGGCAGATGCCGCAGCGTATGCGCCTGAAACCCGATGCATACCAATGCAACAGCTGCTGCCATAACCCATTCCTTTGCCGGACCGTTCCAACGCATTTTCAAGCCCTCAGCTGCAGCGTAACAAATGGCTGCGAACAACACCGGAAAGTTCCAGTTCAACATCAATTCTCCGAACAGATACAACATCAACAAACTCGCTGGGATCAGGATCATCCCCAAGCGTTTGGTATTCAAAGCGATTCGATCCGTAAAGGCACCCCATAAAATCGGCACCGTCAATATTGAAAGCACCACATCTTTAATGAAACTCTCATAAGGCGTCAATGGTATGGCATTGCCAAAACACCCGCATGCCAACACGCATTGGTTCGGGATTTCAACCAGAACACCCATCGCATCGGAGATCATTTTCGAACCGAAGGGATCGCAATTCGCTGTGTACCAGGTCAGCCAGGTAAAAACAGCCATCATCAATCCCGTAAGCACTGCGGTCAATCTGGGCAAGGCCCCCAGCACCATGGCAACGCCAAGCAGGATTTCGCCCACGCAAATGAATACGGCCATTTCCAGTGCGTAATCGCTGAGCCACGTCCAGTTCAAAGCGCCAGGCTCGAAATACTCTTCCAATTTGTACATGAAACCGAGTGCATCGTTGGCTTTAATCAATCCCGAAACGATGAACAATGAACCGACAACGAGCCGGCAAAAGTCTACAATGGATTTCAACATGCTGTCACTGTTCTTTTCACGTTTGAAGTTAGCTTGGGTTGCGGGTTAGGTCGCAAAACCATCCGTTAAATCGAGCAAAATCAGAGCAAACAAGGCATAATTGGCCATGTCTTGGTAATTCGCCTCTACGCCTTCTGAGACTTGGGTCACGCCATCGTGGTCTTCGATCTGCTTCACCCGCAGGATTTTCATCAAAATCAAATCGGTTAAAGAGCTGACGCGCATGTCCCGCCATGCTTCGCCGTAATCGTGATTCTTATCCATCATCAACTGGCGTGTCGCTTGAAAGGCTTCATGGTATCGCTCCTTTGCTTCGGAAACATCCAATTCCAAAGGATGGTCTTCTGGCAGTCCACACTGAATGATGGCCATCAAACTATAATTCACAATGCCGATGAATTCGGAATCAATTCCTTCATCCACTTTCGATTCTCCCGATTCTTGAAGCGTCCGGATGCGATTGGCCTTGATGAACAATTGATCGGTCAAGGATGATGGCCTCAGGATGCGCCATGCCGTACCGTAATCCGATGTTTTCGCTTCGAACAAGGCCGCGCACTTCGCAAAAGCCCGATCGTATTGATTCAACGTTTCTTCAATCCTACTCACTTCCTGCTTTCTTGGAATATCTTTCGGCAAGATACAACCCGGCATGAAGCGGGTATTCGACCTCTGAGAGAATGTCTTCACGATTTTATCAACTCACCAAGCGACGAACCCAACAGAGCTCCTTGAGCTTGAAACTCGATCAACCGCGCATCATGGGAATCATCAACTGCACCCCGGATTCGTTTTTTACCGGAAGCCGCTATGGCGGTAAAGATGCCATTCTCACTGGGCAGCGTATGATAGACGAAGGGGCTGATGTGTTGGATATCGGTGGTCAATCCACTCGTCCCGGGGCAGAAGAAATTGGCGCACAAGCGGAATGGGAACGCATCGAAGCCCCACTGAAAGGCATTCTTGATGCCCGACCGGAGGCCTTGATTTCAATTGACACGTTTCATGCGGAAGTCGCGCATCGGGCATTAGAAACCGGTGCATTCATGATCAATGATGTGTCCGCCGGAATAAAGGATCAGGACATGGTTGCCGTGGTGCTGCACCACCAAGCACCTTTCGCCATCATGCACATGCAAGGAACTCCAGCCAATATGCAGGATAACCCTCAATACGAGGAAGTTGTGACCGATGTAAAGCATTGGCTGAAATCCCGGTTATCGGAATTGCGCAACGCTGGAATCGATCAACTCGTCGCCGACGTCGGGTTCGGGTTTGGAAAAACATTGGAGCAGAATTATGCCCTTTTGAATGGCCTCTCTGAATTTCGCGCCTTGAATTGCCCCCTTTTAATTGGAGTCAGCAGGAAATCCATGATATGGCGAGCCCTTGAATCTTCGCCTGAAAACGCGCTCAATGGCACAACCGCTCTCCACGCTTGGGCCCTCGATCGAGGCGGGAACATCTTGCGAGTTCATGACGTCTTGGCCGCCCGGGAAGTCGTGAAGTTGCACGCGATGAAGAACGCGTAAACCGGTTATCGCTCGATGAAAAACCGGGCCGTCACACCGGATTCCACACCACGTAGGAAGTACATACCGCCCGGCACATCACCGATGAAGAGGTTCAATCCGGAAGTCGCCGGCATTTGATTCCAATCCTTTACTCTCCTACCCAGGCCGTCGAGTAATTCAAAGGATCGGCATCCATCGAAACCCGTGAATGCTATCGCATCCTGGGCAGGATTTGGGTAAACAGAGGCATCGAGGTCCGTGGGTTGGGGTGCTTCAACCGACATGGGATTGGGAGCGATAGACTCCGATGGACGGACCATGAAAAAGTGCGAGAATGTACTAACAGCAATATTTCCACTGGGGAAGTAGGGGTAATTACTCCAAGTACCACTGAACGAAGGCGCATCCGATTCTGGATTGGTATCGAAGTATCCCACGAGTTCCAGGTTGCCGTTTTGGGCATCACTCACGTCCAAAATCCGCAAACCGCTGAGGTAATTGGACTGATAGACTTTATCACCAATGACGTACATGTTGTGATCGATAGCAGGCACAGGCGCTTCAAAAAACCCGATGATTTGAGGGGCATCCAAATCGGAAATATCCAAGATGTAAGTGCGCGTGTTGTTTCCGAAATTCATCTCGTCCAATTCGTCATTAAAGAAGCAGAATCGGTGGTTTTCTCCCACCCAGCCTTGGTGCGTATAACCGGATTCGGCATAGGATAATTGGGAAATCAGCTGCGTGTCCGATTTGTCCTCCACATCCACGATTGAGATTCCTGAGTAGCCGTTGAAACACACCACCACCTCGCGACCAACATAGGCTTCATCGGGTCCGTGATAAACAATGGGATGCACATCGTGGGAGTAAGCACCTTCGTAAGCACCCACCAAAACGGGATTCAGCGGATCCTCAATATCGAGAATGTGCATACCTCCATTGAAGGTGTTCGTGCCGATGGCATAGGCAAAACCGGTCTCTTCGTTGATCATGATGTTGTGGGCATTCCCGAAACCGTCGTAGTAAGCATCCGGCTGAATGGTTGCCACCTCATCCGTTGGCAAATCAAGCAAAGTGCTCAAACGCACGACCTGTAAACCATGTCCCCCTGCCTCTGATACAATGAAGGCATACCCGTTGTAAACTTTGATATCTCGCCACAAGCTCGGATTCGTCGCGGTAGGCAAATTCGCGAAATATTTCATATCGGTCGGATCCGTAACGTCTATGAATGAAGTGCCTGTCGACCGGCCGTACAACGCGATTTCTCGCCCAGAAACCGGATCAGCCCAGCCCCAACAATCGTTGCCATTATCCCCTCCACCCAAATTGGAAAGTGACTCAACATCCATCAATTCCACATTGGAACATGGGTACCCCCCTGAATTAACCGTAGGTCCTTGCGGGGCGAGGGTAACGTCGTAAAAGAAGTAGTAATAATTGAATTCGTTATCACCTTGGATGTTGGTGCCCGTGATGGCTCCATAATCTCCGATGGGATAAGGATAGTTGATATCGCTATTCAAATCATCGCGCCACAGCTGGGGATCAGTTGACAACGAACCCAACCCAACCGTTCCAGGCCCAACATTCCAATTGAATTCAACGGTGCTTTCACCGTCCGGAATTTCAACAACTTCTGTCATCAAAACGTCTCCATCGGCTGAGAACAACGCCAAAGTACGCGGCCCTGATCCATTGGCAAACACCTTCGCGGATACCAGTGTAACCGGCTCGTATAATTCGATGATGTTGAAGAAATTGCTGTTGTCGTGGTATTGCCCAACCTGCGTCTCGGATAAACCACCGGTGGCGGGATCACCGTCACCCCCAGACAATTCGCAGGGAAAGGGCGATTGCGCCCAAGAAAGTGCAGCATACAACACGCAGACAGCCGTAGAGGCCATCCGCTGTGCGGCTTGGAAAGAGAATAGCTTATTCATACAGGGTGTTGGTTTCAAAAAAGACTCATGCCCCTTTGCATTGGTTGCTCAAGGGCATGAGAAGGTCGGGAATTACTCAGCTAAGTAATCGTTGTTGAGGGGCAGAAACCCATAGTTCTCGCTATAGCCTAACATTTGAGTCGAAAAGTCGTCAGGATAACTCAATTGAACGTCTAGAATCTGACCGTCTTCTACATACACCGGCTTCATCTCAGGGTTGATGAAACCACCATAAGGCGCAATGCCCAAAGTCGCGGAACGATCGAGAACTTCCTGATGAATTGCTTGGTCCACCTTCACGCCGTATCCCTCCACTAAGGCTTTAGCCGCTTCGTAATCTCCTTGCGATTTAATGCGTTGCACTTCTCGAAGCAATTCACCGAACAAACCGCGCAACGCATCATAATCTTTGACATCAAGGAAAGTCTTTCCATCACGTACTGATTTTTCGATGATGCCATTTGCTTCACCTTTCTCAAAACACCAGTGACTGATCCACGCGCGATTGCGCATGTGGGCCTCCTCGATGTCTGCGCCGGCCTCAAGACGACGCAATTGTAGCATCATGCCATTGCGGATGTAGCTGTCGTATTCCGCCTTTCCTGTCTCAAGCGTTTTCATCAATCCCAATTCCACCATTTTCGGATCCAACATGAAATACAATGCAACCAGATCCGCGCGCCCCTCTTCCAACGTAGAGCTGTACTCATTTATCGTTTGTTTGTGCTCACCACCTCCCTCTTACAGTTGACCGGAGGCGTGAACA
>JBMSHA010000027.1:0-12249 GCA_049416245.1 Flavobacteriales bacterium
TGACTCTGTTGTTCAACCATGCGTGCGTAGAGTCCACCGGCACGAAGTAATTCTTTTGGCGCCCAGAATTTTTACACATCGGTCTACCCTAATCAATACGAAGAGACCGGCGCTGCCGTGGCGCAAATTTCATGGGAGTGGCAGCGGGGGAATTGGCGAGCTCAGGCCGGCGCACATGGCCGTTTTCATCAAGATCGATTTGAGTTGTATCGGGAGGGGGACGGTTGGTATGGGTTGACGGATGATGGATTTTATGTGGCGCAAATGAATGTTCCGGATACAGCTGGATTGTTTGCGCCCGGGCTCTCGTGGTATGCGGGGGCGAATCAGCATCGTTCGATGGTGGCCGCTTCAAACGCCTTGGCCCAATGGAAAAACGAAGTGTGGACGCTATCCGCAGCGATGGATGCCCGACAAGAGTCCATTCAGTCCAATCGCTTGGGCACCCCGCGGGAAGATATCGCGCAAGATGAGATTTACACCCGTGCTGACAACCGGCAAAACCTCGACGGATACGTTGCTGCACATTTCGACTGGAACGGTTGGAGCGGCACAGCGACCTATGCCGTAAATGCCAATTCGCGTTTCGGAATATTTGACTTGCCCGCTGTACAACTGGCCAAATCGATTGGGTCCGACGGACGAATCTTTGCTTCGGCTGGCCGGTCTGTCCGGCATCCGTCGTTTACGGATCTTTACTACAATTTGGGGGGAGCCGTCGGCAGCGAAGATTTGCTTCCAGAGCAGGCCGACCAGTTGGAAGTTGGCGCTCGATGGAAGTTGTCGGCAATGGCGGATGAGTCGCTGTACCTTGAAACCACCCGCTTTTTCCGGCGAGGCACCAACCTCATTGATTGGGTGCGAATGGACGGAAGCAGCACGTTCGAAGCCACGAATTTGACGGAAATTGACTTCTGGGGCGGCGACATTTCGCTCCAGTACGCACAGAAATCGACGGATGCATTGCACATTCCCTTGGCTCGGATTTCAGCGACTTGGATGGAAGCCAATAACACCTCCACGGGCTTCACTTCCAATTACGTTTTGGACTTCGTTCGGGTCAAATACGACGCCGTGTTGCGCGTGGCGGGCACGGGACCTTTGGCTTTGACCGTTCGGGGCAGCATGCAAGATCGAAACGGCGTCCCCATGCAATGGGAGGACTCAGAATTGTTGCAATTGTGGGGCACGGAGATGAGCTTTCGAGGAGACGATGGCGGCCAGTTGGCATGGCGCGGAAGCGTCCGGTTGGACAATATCTTCGATGTGCAATACGCCGACCGAGGCAGCGTATTGCAGCCGGGACGCATGGTGCGATTTGGCCTTACCTTTGAATGGACCGAGTAAAGGAAGAACGCGACTGCAATGGAACAAATGAGAAAATTGATCACGGAATTTCCGGACCAGATGGCGCAGGCTTGGCGCATTGCCCAGGATACGCCATTGGATTTCGGCGGGTGGAAACCGGCAAATGTGCTCATTTTGGGCATGGGCGGAAGCGGCATCAGCGGTGCGATTGCTTCCAAGATGCTGGGCGGAGTTAGCCCCGTGCCCATTCAGGCGAATTGCGATTATGTCATTCCGGCGTGGGTGGGTACGGAGACGTTGGTTCTGGCGTGTTCGTATTCTGGAAATACAGAGGAGACCTTGATGGCATTGAAGGCTGCGACGGATCGCGGTGCGCGCATCGCGGCCATTACCTCAGGTGGACAATTGGGAAATTTGTGTGATGCGAACGGTTGGCCTTCGGTTCGGTTCCCGGGTGGTGAGCCTCCACGCTCGCAGTTTGGTTATGCTTTTACTTCCGTTATGCACGTTTTGCATGCGGTGGGCTTGGTGCCAGACGCAATGCACGCTGAGTTTGGTGAAGTGGCGGAACATTTGCGGAGCAATCAGGAAAATGCCATTGAACGCGCCACTGCTTTGGCGGATTTTGTTGAAAATCGAAATGTGCTGTTGTACGCGGATGCGGGCCAAGAGGGTTTGATTGTTCGCTGGCGTCAGCAATTGAATGAGAACAGCAAGTTGCTCTGCTCACATCACGTGTTTCCTGAGATGAATCACAACGAATTGGTGGGATGGGAAAGCGGCAGCGAACACGACGTGGCACTGATTATCCAAACCCCAGAAGACCACGCACGAACCCGAGTCCGCATGGACGTGTGCTCGGAAATTTTCCAAGAACGCGGAGCGGATGTTGTGGTGGTTGAAGGCGACGGTGAAGGTCCCATTTTGCGCTTTTTCGATTTGGTGCATGTGGGTGATTGGTTGAGCTTGATCTTGGCTGAACGCGCCGGCGTCGATCCGGTCGACATCAGGAACATCGACCACCTGAAAAACGCTTTGGCGCAGATTCCTTAAACCTCATGGGTCAACCGCGGGTCGTATTCCACGCGCTGGGTCGCCAATCCTACGAACCGGTCTGGCGTCGGCAAGAGGTGTTGATGAAGGAAATCATCGACCGAAAAATTGCACGGCGCAAGGCGGGATTGGAGGGGGGCGATCGGTCGGAGAACGCGGAGCTGGATGTTCCGGTGAGTCAGTTGTTGTTCGTGGAACACCCGCATGTCTTGACGTTGGGCAAATCAGGGGACGCGGCCAATGTGGTCGCCACAAAGGAGCGCTTGGCGACGCTTGGTGTGGAGTATTTTCCCATCAACCGCGGGGGGGACATCACCTACCACGGCCCGGGCCAATTGGTGGGTTACCCCATTTTAGACTTGGACCAGTTTTTCACAGACATCGGCAAGTACATGCGATTCCTCGAGGAGGCCATCATTCGAACCTGCGCGGATTACGGCATTGAGGCCGGTCGAATTGACGGCTTGACGGGCGTTTGGATCGATGCTGAAAGGGGATTGGGTGCGCGGAAAATTGCCGCGCTCGGGGTGAAGTCTTCGAGGTGGGTTACGATGCACGGCTTTGCATTCAATTTGAATACGGATCTGACGTTTTTTGATCTCATCGTTCCGTGCGGAATTGGTGATCGGGGTGTGACGTCACTGGCGCGCGAATGTGGCCAACCGATCGACGAGCAAAAGGCAGCTGAGCGCGTGTTACACCACCTGACCGCGCTTTTCGGCTGGAATTTGGAATACGCCGGCTAACTCGGTTTGTTTTTGCTGAACTTCGCCACTGACAGAATTGCAATATTGAAGTGACGATGAAAGTCTTGAAAATTATGGGCGCGGCGGCTTTGGTCTTGGTCGCGGTTACCTTGTTGACTGGCCACGCCTATTTGTGGGGAGGAATTCGTGAAACTTATTTCCGAGGCTGGAAAAACTCCAACATCGATGATATCGAATTCCGGGACATCCGAACGATTGCCGCTCCGGATTCCGCACACGCTTGGATAGCGGCTCCCGTCTGGGGATACGATTTGTCTACCGAAGAACTGGCGTGGCACGAAACGCACATGTCTGCAAGTTTCCTTGTGCTTCACGGGGACACCTTATTGTTCGAGCGATATTGGCAAGGGTTTGATGAGCACACGGTTTCGAATTCTTTTTCGGCGTGTAAGAGCATCGTGGCGCTAGCGGTTGGGCTAGCCGTCACTGAAGGTCGCGTGGATGTGCAGCATGAATTGGCGACGTACCTGCCACGTTTTGCGGGTGATGGCGGAATGGGATTGACGGTGGAAGAAGTCCTTCAAATGCGCTCGCACATCCCGTTTGGTGAGGATTATGACAATCCGTTCGGCTTCATGGCGAAGGCGTATTATCGGGGAGAATTGGCCGATTTGGTCGCGCCCTACCGTGTCGAATCAGAGCCCGGTACGGAATGGGAATACCAAGGTGGAAACACCCTGTTACTCGGGGAGCTCATGCGCGGTTTGGACGAGCGCACGCTGAGCGATTGGGTTGGAGCTGGGCTATGGCAGCCAATGGGCGCCGAACACGATGCATATTGGGCGGTGGACGGTCCCGAAGCCGGTGCGATTGAGCGGTGTTTTGCAGCGTACTATGCCACAGCCCGGGACTTTGCGCGCTTTGGCAAGTTGATCAATCACCAGGGCAATTGGAACGGCACGCAGCTCATTGATAGCACTTACATGGATCAATTGGTGACGCCCATCAGTGAGCGCTCAACGGCTTGTGATGCCGGGCATTACGGGTATCAAATTTGGTTGGGAACGACGGAGGACGGGTTGAGGTTTAGTTGCATGGAGGGACTTCGAGGGCAGTTCGTGGTGTCTGTGCCAGCCTTGGATTTGGTTGTCGTTCGTACTGGATTTAAAAAGAACGAACAAAAAGACGGGCCGCTCCCCGCTGAAGTACAACGCATCGTTCAAATGGGCCGAAGGGTATTGGATGCAGCGGGATAAGGGCATTTATAAAGTCTTCCCTTTCGCTGGTGAATCATTGGATTGTAGCTTTTATTTTAACGTTTTGATTTGAAGCCATAATCCAAATGACATGCAGATAGACAGTACTCCCATCCGGTGTTTGGTGGTGGACGATGAGATGCCGGCTCGTCAAGCGATTTGTCGGCAAATTGAGCGGCATTGCCCAAATTTCCATGTAATTCAAACGGCTAACGGCGCTGCGGAAGCGTATCAACTGATTCAAGAATTAGCCCCAGATGTGGTGTTCTTGGATGTGCAAATGCCCAATGAAACGGGCTTGGAATTGCTCGATCGGTTTGCGGAGCGAAATTTTTACGTGGTTTTTTGCACGACGTTTCACGAATATGCGGTTGAGGCGCTTCGACGGCGTGCGTTCGATTACTTGTTGAAACCTGTTGATGCGCAAGACCTGATTGCCTGCGCGAAGAAGATTACCCATAAACTCCGCGTTGCGGAATCAGAAGAACCTGCAGCCACGCCCGGTGGGAAGCGGGTGGAATTGATTACATCGGGCCAACGCTTTTTCGTGCGACATGCTGAAATTCTCTACGTTGAGGCTTCTGGAAGTTATTCAACGTTTTACCTGACGACCGGCAAGCGCATCACCGTTTCGAAGAACCTAAAGCGCATTGAGGAAATGTTGCAAGACCCAATTTTCAGCCGGGTTCACAATTCCTACCTCGTGCGGTTGGCCAGTGTCCAATCGTTTAGTCACCGCAATGGCACCCTCCATCTTCAGGACGGAAAGGAGGTGCCGATCGCCGTTCGAAAAAAAGAATCTGTGCGCAAGCAGTTGGTTCACCTGATGGTTGACGTCCGCGAAGATGAGGCGTTTCCCTTGGCAGCCGAAGACCCCGCTACCCTGGCGTAGCGTCGGAAGAGCTTCCGAGTATCTTTGCCTCCATGGCGGAGAGGCTAGACATCCGGAAACTTAATCCGGCGGAATTGCAGGAAGCATTGGTTCAGATGGGCGAGAAACCGTTTCGGGCCAAGCAGATCAATGAGTGGCTTTGGACAAAGGCTGCGGGCTCGTTCGAAGAAATGAGCAATTTATCGAAGCCACTTCGTGATCGATTGGGAGAACGGTTTACGTTAGAACGCATTTCCATTGCGGATCAACAACACAGCTCGGATGGAACCATTAAGTGCGCGTTTGATGTGCGCGCTGGACAGGTGGTTGAAGGGGTTTTGATCCCCACGTCCAAACGCATGACGGCCTGCATATCGTCTCAAGCGGGCTGCAGTTTGGCGTGTAAATTCTGTGCGACAGGCCGATTGAAGCTGTTGAAAAACCTGTCGGCTGCTGAGATTTATGATCAAGTCGAAATGATTCGGGCCATGGCGGCGGAACACTACGATCAAGGGCTCACCAACATTGTCTACATGGGCATGGGAGAGCCATTGCTCAATTACCGCGAAGTCCTGGCTTCAATCGATCGAATTTGTGGCGATCCTGGATTGGGCATGTCGCCGAAACGCATCACCGTGAGCACCGCCGGAATCGCAAAAGCCATCAAACGTCTTGGTGACGATGAGGTACGGTTTAACCTGGCGCTTTCGCTGCACGCTGCGAACGACGAGAAGCGCAACCGGATTATGGCCATCAACGAGACCAACAACCTGGAGGTGCTCGCAGAAGCACTGAAGTATTTTCATGAAAGAACGGGAACGCGGGTGACCTTTGAATACATCATTTTTGACGAATTCAACGATCAACTCGAAGATGCGCGGGAACTCGCAGCATTTTGTTCGCATGTGCCTTGCAAGGTGAACATCATCGAGTATAATCCCATCGACCAAGGCGAATTTCAACAAGCGAAACCCGAGCGTGTGGAGGCGTTTGGGGGGCTTCTCGAAAGCCGCAACATCATTGTCAACGTGCGCCGCTCCCGTGGAAAGGATATCGATGCCGCTTGCGGTCAGCTCGCGAACAAAAACGACGCAACTACGCCTACCTTCAAGCCCGAGATTAATCCAACTTGAGGACGGCCAAAAACGCGGATTGTGGCACCTCGATGTTCCCCACTTGGCGCATGCGCTTCTTTCCCTTTTTCTGCTTCTCCAACAGCTTTCGCTTTCGTGTGATGTCGCCGCCGTAGCATTTGGCCGTAACATCTTTTCGAACCGGTTTGATGGTTTCTCGCGCGATGATTTTTGCACCAATCCCTGCTTGGAGGGCAATCATGAATTGCTGACGGGGGATTAACTCTTTTAGCTTCAAGCAGATCTTCTTGCCCAAATTGAACGCGTTATCTCGGTGAATGAGTGCACTCAGCGCATCCACACCGTCGCCATTCAACATGATGTCCAATTTGACCAGGTGTGATGGTTTGTATTCGTCTGGGAAATAATCGAATGAAGCATATCCGCGTGACACGGACTTCAGTTTGTCGTAAAAATCAAAAACGATTTCTCCCAACGGCATGCTGAATGTCAACTCCACTCGGTCGGCTGTGAGATACACTTGATTCAGAAGTACCCCACGTTTTTCAATGCAGAGACTCATGACTTGGCCGATGTATTCGCTTTTCGTAATGACCTGTGCCTTGATGAACGGCTCCTCCACGTGGTCGAGGTGGTTGGGCTCCGGTAAATCCGAAGGGTTGTTGACGATTTGCATTTGGCCGTCCTTTGTGTAGGCGTGGTAGCTTACGTTCGGCACCGTGGTGATGACCGTCATGTCGAATTCCCGCTCAAGACGCTCTTGGATGATTTCCATGTGCAGCATGCCGAGGAATCCACAACGGAACCCGAATCCCAGTGCAGCCGAAGACTCCGGTTCAAAAACCAACGATGCATCATTCAACTGCAGCTTCTCCATCGAAGTGCGGAGCTCCTCGTAGTCTTCTGTGTCGACGGGGTAAATACCCGCAAATACCATGGGCTTTACATCCTCAAAACCGTTCACACGATCTGCACATGGATTTTCTTTTAATGTGATGGTATCACCAACCTTCACCTCACGTGCGTTTTTGATGCCAGAGATAATGTAGCCCACGTTGCCCGCGGAAAGTTCATTTCGAGGTTTCAAGTCCATGCCCAAGACGCCGATTTCGTCGGCCTCATACTCTCGGTTGGTTGCGAAAAATTTGACCACATCGCCTTTACGCATGCGGCCATTCAGAATGCGGTAATAAGCGATGATGCCTCGAAAGGGGTTGTAGACGGAGTCAAAAATCATCGCTTGAAGCGGTGCCTCCGGATCTCCTTTGGGCGCCGGAACGCGATCGACAATGGCCTCAAGGATTTGCTCAACGCCCAACCCCGTCTTCCCACTGGCGGGGATGATGTCGTCCATGGAACACCCAATCAGGTCCACGATTTGATCCCCTACCACTTCAGGGTCGGCCGAATCTAGGTCCATTTTGTTGAGGATGGGAATGATTTCCAAGTCATGCTCAAGCGCTAGGTACAGGTTCGAAATAGTCTGGGCCTCAATGCCTTGAGTAGCATCAACGATGAGCAGAGCACCTTCACAGGCGGCAATGGAACGGGAAACCTCGTAGCTGAAGTCCACGTGCCCCGGGGTGTCGATCAAATTGAACACATACTCCTCTCCATTTTGTGCCTTGTAAGCCATCTGAATGGCGTGGCTTTTGATGGTGATTCCGCGTTCGCGTTCAAGGTCCATATCGTCCAACGCTTGGTCCTGCATCTCGCGCTCTGTAATGGTTCCCGTGGTTTGCAGGAGTCGGTCGGCCAGGGTGCTTTTTCCGTGGTCGATGTGGGCGATAATGCAAAAATTTCGGATGTTTTTCATCGTTTCTTGAAGAAGCTCAAAATTACGTCGGTTACTCCGGGATTTCTGAAGTTCTTTCGACGATATTTCTTCAGGTCGTTCGATGTACTATATTTACGAACTCTTTAACCCTGAACAATGTGGAAAACGCTGGTTTTGGGATGAAGGACCTGTGAAATAAGTAAACCTGCTCTCATGAATCGACTCATACTGACGTTTGCCTTGGGAATTCTTGCAATGAACACAGAAGCCCAGGTTGACTACTCTTCGGACGCAGTGCAACAACGATACGTGCAACCCGATGAGACAACGGTAGAAGGAATTTTAGATCGCTATGGCTCTTTCAAAGGTGCCGTATTGAACATGACGCGTCCGGAATGGGAGGTGATGCGAGCCTCGGATGTCTACGACAAGGACGAACATGTTCGCATTCTCAAGGAGCACAAGGCGCAATGGAAGGCAGAGCATGCGGATGAAATTGCCGATCGCAAGGCGCAGCGGATGATGATGACAGGTGGATGCGATTGCTGGGTGGAGCCAGATGCGTCGTACACGCTAATTACGGAGGACGACCAAATCTTCACAGCAGGCGCTGGCATCAATGTTGATTTTTCAACGGGTGCGATTCTGATGGGATTTGACTTCAATCTATACGGAATCGTGTTTGACCGGTTCTATTTGAATTCGAAAGGGTCCGTTTCATTTGATGATTACACAATTGATTGGACTCCTGAAGAGTTTCCTGTAACCACGGATGAAGTCGCTCAAATCGCAGGTTTCTGGGCTGATGCTGATTATCGATTGTCCGGTGATATTTACTATAAAATCACCCAGGAAGAGGTGTTCATCAACTTCATTGATGTTGGCTACTACAGTCAAGGTCCGGATCTTTATAATTCCTACCAGATAGTTATCACTAGTGAAAATTCAACATACTTGCCCGACGGAGCGAATACGCAGATGTGTTACCTGGATATGAATTGGGCGCACGGAGATGTCGGCGGCGCGAATGGGTGTTGTGGGAGTACTCCTGCGACCGTGGGCATAGACGCGGCCCCAGATTTTGGGCCTTTTCTGCAGTTCGGTCGATTTAACACCCTCGACGATACATGGAACGGTCCGCAAGGCACCGGTCCGGATGCGGATGACGGTGTGAATTGGTTGGATTACCGAAGTTTTGTGATGGATTCTGCGGAAGACAGTGAGAATTTGGCACCGTTCCCAACCGCAAATGTGGGATGTGATACCGTTGTACTTTGTCTTGGCAACACATACGATTTGAATTTGAGTTTCTTGGGACCTGAGCCGGGTCAAGATATCACCATCACTTCCACGGATGCAGAGGGTTGGGATTACGTCATTGCAGAAGTAGATGACATCACCAACATCACCGGAACATTCACTGCACTTCCAGAAAACGTAGGGGTCCAAGAAATCACCATTACCGCAACCGATGATGGGACACCTGTTGGTGAAACGGTAAACACCATCGTTTTCGAAGTGTTGGACATCACCTTACCGGATTTGACCATTACGGGCAATGAGGCCATTTGCGCTGGTGGAGAAGTCACCATTTCCGCTGAGGGTGACTTTGAGCAAATCGTTTGGTCTAATGGAACCGTTGGAACGTCCAATACGTACACTTACGGTGGTACTTTTTTCGTAACCGGATACATTGACCAATGCCAAGTGGTGGAAGAGTTTTTTGTGGACCAGAGCCCCTATTTCCTGCCAGACGTGGTCATCGACCCTCCAGCGGTTTGCCCGGGTCAAACAGCCATTGCGGTGGTGGATTCTATGGAGCAATTAGGCTACCAAGCATATCAATGGGATGCCGATTGGAATGGTCTGGGCGGTGAAGTGGTTTCCATAGTCGGAGATGCTGGAGCTGAATTGACAGCCGGGACGTATCGATTGCTGGTTACAGATGAAGATGGATGCCAAGGACAACGCGTGTTCATCATTGAAACCATTGGTTCTTATATACCCGAGGTCACGATCGATCCTTTCTGTGATGGAATTCCGGATGAGGTGTCCTTTGAGGGTGGATATTCGAGCCCCCAAGAGGGAACGCTTTATGTGTATTTGAGTTCAAACGAATCGAGCGGCTGGGGCGGTAGTTATTTGGAAGTCACCATTACTACAGCCGAAGGAGTGGACTCGTATATCCTCACGTCGGGCTCGACCTTCCAACAATTTAACTTTGATATTGCAGCTGGGGATGATATCGAAATCACGTTCTATGAGGATGCCTCGGTAGATCCGGATGTCTTGTCTGTTTCGGTCTACAATTGTGGCTTTTCCAATGCATCGATCCTTAGCGACTTGGCTGCGGGGGTCATATTCTCGGCACCTTCCGAATGCATCGCTTCACCGGCTACCGGAAATTGGCAATGCCTTTCCGGGCCTACGCCTTGGTCATTCAGTAACACAGATGAGTACGATACAGAGTTCTCACCCTCAAGTTACGGTCTGTATGAAATCTGCTTCACCGAGGAAACCTGTGAAACAGACTATTGCTATGACATTGAAATCACAGAGGAACCATCGGTCGAATTAACCGTCATAGATGACCTGCTTTGCAACGGTGAATCGGAAACGGTTTATGCTGAAGTGGATGATTTGGGAGGCACGGCCACGCTTAATTGGTCTGCACCCGGCACGGACGGTGTGGCCTCCAATGAGTTTTCGTTCTCCAACACCACGACATACAACGCGTCCATCGTGGTGACCAACGGATGTGGATCAGCCTCTGCTTCCGTTCCACTGTACTCTCAATACACACCGAACCCAAGTTTGGAGGACGAAAGCCTTTGTGAAGGAGGCACGGTTTACCTCGACCCGACCAGCCCGGATACACCGGATTTAGAGTTTGAATGGTACTTCAATGGAAATCTCATTCCAGGCGAAGTTGCAGAGGAATATACTGCAGTAGAAACGGGTGAATTCTGCGTTGAAGTATCGAACCAATGCGGATCAGGTGAAGCATGTGCGAACATCAGCATTGTTGGAGACATTCCACCTCCGCTTGATAACATGACCATCGATTGCATCGGTGATGGAATGGCATCGGTTGTTCCAGATCTTCCTGAAGGTTACACGGTGGTTTGGCCTGACGGTTCAACGAATCCAACTTGGGAGGTTGCCGACGGCAGCATTTATGACGGGGAGGATATTTGTTTGGACTACACGGATCCGTTCGGTTGCGAAACGAACACCGTCTGCACCTACCTCTACATCGGCCTGCCACCCACCATTGAGACGGAGCCGTTCTTGGTACAAGAGGATGGGGTGGATTACTGGCAGTGGACCAACCCGTACCGCCAAGTCAAGGCGACTGGTGCGCCGGGCAATGACAATCCGCACCTCACGTTGTGCCCTGAAGTGGAATACGACTTCGAGTTGCATGCGGAGACCTGGAATGGCTCCGAATGGATTGACGGTGCGGGAGAATACGAATGGTGGGTAGAGTGTCCGGATACGACCATTTATTTCGGAAATCCGGTCGATGCTATGACCGTGGTGAGTTCAATGTTAGACCAGAATTGCTGGGAATATGGCATCGAGTTGGTCGGTTCTGCCATCAACCCCTGTGCGGTTGGAGGTGTGCGTCAAGAATGGGATGTCGTTGTTGATTACTGCGAATTGACCATTCCAAACGTCTTCACACCGGATTACGGAGACGCCATGAACGAGGATTTCTACATCGAGGGATTGGATGTGTATGACAATGTCTACATGCGCATCTACAATCGATGGGGACAAGTCGTATACTCTAGCAACAACTACAAGAACGACAGCGCGTGGCGCCCGAACAACGGTGAGACTGGTACATATTGGTACACCATGCGGTTGCCCAATGGCATCGACCACAATGGGCACGTAACCATCTTGCGGAACTGATAGCACGAGCATTGGCGAAAGCGAAGACCCATTACGTCTGCACCGCTTGCGGTCAGGAATCCGTTCAATGGGTAGGCAAGTGCCCTGCGTGCAAAGCTTGGAATACGCTCGAAGCGTTTACCGTTCGACCCGGAACGGCAGCTGAGCGGAGGCAAGTGACGTCGCCTCTGAAGGCCGTTGAAGCACGTCCGTTGGCGGATGTGGAATTTCAAGAACTGGGCCGGACGTCTACCGGTGATTCTGAATTGGATCGCGTGTTGGG
>JBMSHA010000028.1:0-12186 GCA_049416245.1 Flavobacteriales bacterium
GTAAAATCCCAAGCGGTATAAACAACACCCAAAGTGCACGGATTAAAACCTTCCATACCGGTGAAACCGCATCGGTGATCGAGCTGACCACATCCTCGAAAGGCTCCATGAACGCCAAGACCGCGCCGAAAGAAATGGCCGCATTCCGAAGATGATTTTGCGTTAATCCGATTTTGAGCAGCATCCGCCAATCCAAATGAATCAAAGGTGGGACCGCTCGTTCGCTTGTTGTTTTCGGCGATTCTTTGCTCAGAATGTGACGCAATTCATTCGCCAAATCGGTCCGCAACGCACTGATTTCCACCTCCGCACCTGCTGATCCTGCCGTGTCGACACGGAGACCGTTCAATCCGAAAATACGCTGCCACCACGACTGTTCAGTGTGCACTGCTTGGATGCGTTCTATGGGAATGACGAGTTTTTCCCGTTCGATGAGTCCGCGATGAACGACCAAGGCCGCATTTTCAATGTGGAAGGTATATTTCCAATGCTCGATGATTGCAGCAACACTGAGCAATACCAAAATCAGCGCAATGGCTCCCCCCGAATAGAGCCGAATGTTCTCATTGAACGCCAATCCCGCGAAAGCCGGCCAGAAACTTCGCAAGAAAGTCCATCCATTCTTCACGAAAAATCGCACCACAGAAAGCACATGCTGCCTGCGAGGTTCAGAAAACAGGGTTGACTGATTATGCTCCTCTGCCTGCTCGTTCATCCAACATTGCCCTCAGGCGTTTTGCTTGTTCAACGTCCATTCCCGGAACACGAAGATTTGCACCGGAACTGCCTGCTGTATACAATTTAAGGGTACACACTTGGAACCACCGTGACAACGGACCCTGCGAAATTTCGCTGTGCTGGATCCGATTGAATGGAACCGTCAGTTCTTCAAACACCCAGTATCCGGAACGAAACGTCAAATCGTGATCTCGCACCAACACACCGCGAATACTGAACCCTTTCCACTCTTCAATCGCCCACACACAAAGCCCCAAGACGATGGCCGCTAGCAGGATCCAAAATATGCCAGGGACAGGATCTTCCTCATTGACCGCCCACCAAACCACTGGTCCTACAACCACCGCGGTTGCGACCAATACCACCAAACCGAACACCGACCAACGCATGGTTCGGTAACGCGCAGGCATTCCCTCAAACGAATCGGATTCGATTTCCGGTAAACCATCTAAAGGAACGGCGCAGTTTTCAAAAGGATTCACAGGGGCGGACTTTAATGCAAGGTAACACGCTGGACGGGTTTTCTCATCTTCCTGCATTCATGCCTATTTTGGCTGAAAACCAGGCCTTTCTCATGCAAAGCACCTTCATCTTGGC
This sequence comes from Flavobacteriales bacterium, assembly GCA_049416245.1. GTDB lineage: Bacteria > Bacteroidota > Bacteroidia > Flavobacteriales_D > Sanyastnellaceae > UA16. Next base: position 1,336 of record JBMSHA010000028.1, read on the forward strand.
ATTGGACCAAGGAACAACAAGCAGCAGAAGTCTATTGATTGACCCGCAAGGTCAAGTATACGCCTCGGCCCAAGCTGAATTCGAGCAACTGTACCCGCAACCCGGTTGGGTCGAACATCGACCTCATGATTTGTGGAATACGCAATGGGAAACCGCTCAACAAGTGCTGACCCATGCAGGCATTGAATCCAACAACGTATCGGGTATAGGCATCGCCAATCAGCGAGAGACAACCTTGGTATGGGACAAGAAAACGGGTGAACCGGTGTACAACGCGATCGTTTGGCAAGATCGGCGAACGGCTGAATATTGCGATCAGCTGAAAGCGGATTTGGAGGTTTTGGAGACTGTTCAATCGCGAACAGGGTTGATGATTGACGCATACTTCTCCGCTTCGAAAATTCGCTGGATCCTCAACGAAGTAGAGGGTGCTCGGGAACGAGCTGAGCGCGGTGAGCTGGCCTTTGGAACCGTCGAGACTTGGTTGGTTTGGAAACTGTCAAACGGAACTAGGCATGTAACGGATGCTTCGAATGCATCGCGAACCATGCTGTTTAACATCCACACCCTCACTTGGGACAAAGCACTTTGCCGCCTCTTCGACATCCCCCTATCCCTCCTTCCTGAAGTCGTTGAAAACAGCGGCCCCATTGCACAGGCAACCGTTTTCGAAAAACCAATCCCCATCTCGGGCATGGCAGGCGACCAACAAGCCGCATTATTCGGACAACAATGCTTCACACCGGGCATGGTGAAGAACACCTACGGTACCGGATGCTTCATGCTCATGAATACCGGAAACCAAGCCGTCCGATCCCAAAACGCCTTGCTCACGACCGTTGGGTGGTGCCGCAATGGAAAGACCACATATGCGCTGGAAGGCAGCGTTTTTATCGGGGGTGCGGGGGTACAATGGTTGCGCGATGAATTGAACATCATCGATCAATCCTTCGAAGTTGAAGCGCTCGCTCAAGAAGCAGAATCCACGGATGGCGTTTACATCGTCCCGGCCTTTTCGGGGTTGGGTGCGCCGCATTGGAATCCGCATGCACGCGGAAGCATCTTCGGCATGACACGCGGTACAGGTCGACCTCAAATCGCCCGCGCCGTGCTAGAGAGCATCGCCTACCAATCCATGGACGTGTTGAAAGCCATGCAGAGCGACAGCGGCGTCGACTTAACGGCCATTCGGGTCGACGGTGGAGCCTCCGAAAACGACTTGTTGATGCAATTTCAAGCGGACGTCATGAATTTGTCCGTCGTCCGTCCTGCCAATTCAGAATCAACGGCACTGGGCGCCGCATTCTTAGCTGGATTGGGCATTGGATTCTGGAAAGACGAAGCGCACCTCGCGGAATGTTGGGGAGAGCAAAAACGATTTATTCCTACACAGCAGCGAAAGGACGTTGAACGCGGAATCGACGAATGGCAACGCGCGGTTCGGGCCACTGCTGTCTGGGCAAACGATCGGAACAAGGCCTAACATGAGCGGATTAAAGCAACATAAATCGGCTTGGAATCAACTCTCGAATGAGGGGAAATGGGACGTCCTTGTTATCGGAGGCGGGGCAACGGGATTGGGAATTGCCCTTCACGCAGCCGCAAGTGGATTGAAGACAGCCCTGGTTGAGCGAAACGACTTTGCGCAAGGTACCTCAGGCCGAAGCACCAAATTGATTCACGGCGGGGTGCGCTACCTGCAGCAAGGCAATGTCAAATTGGTCAAAGAAGCGTTGCACGAGCGCGGGCTGTTGATGCAAAATGCCCCGCATCTGGTGCACAACATGGAATTCGTCATCCCGACCTACAAGCGCTGGAAACGTTGGTACTACGGCACGGGACTCAAGATTTACGACCGACTCGCAGGAAGGCTGGGTTTGGGCGCAAGTCGGATCCTTTCACCGAACCAAGCCATCGCTGCACTTCCTGGAGTTCGCTCAGAAGGCTTGACTGGAGGCGTGAGCTACCATGACGGTCAGTTCGATGACGCGCACCTCGCTTTGTCGCTTGCCGCGACTGCTGTCGCCCGGGGCGCCACCCTGATCAACCATGTGGAAGTTACAGGCATCTTGAAGCGAAATCAGCTTGCGATAGGTGCAAGCTTGCTGAATAAGCTAACAGGAGAAACCCAGCAAGTTCACGCTGCGTTTGTCGTCAACGCGACAGGGGCTTTCTCAGATGCCGTCATGCAAATGGACCGGTCGAACCACGCGCCGATGATTCGACCTAGCCAAGGAGTTCATTTGGTGGTAGATCGAACACATTTTCCTGGACCATCTGCTATGCTCATTCCCAAAACCGATGACGGCCGAGTCCTTTTCGCGGTTCCGTGGCATGGCCGGGTCATCCTCGGCACGACGGACACGGCCTTGAAACAGGTGTCCGAAGAACCACAAGCCATGGAGTCCGAAATCGACTTCATCCTTTCGCACATCTCCCGGTACCTCAATCAACCATTATCTCGGAAAGACATTCTGAGTGTATTCGCGGGCATCAGACCGTTGGTCAAACTCACCGATAAAAAAACGTCAGAGCTTGCCCGGGACCATGTCATTCGGGTGAGCAAAAGCGGCATGATCTCCATCCTCGGGGGCAAATGGACAACGTATCGCAAAATGGCAGCGGACGTCTTGCGCAAAATTCACCAGCGCCAGAATCGAGATTTTGCACTCGCCGATACGCGGATGCTGAGGCTGGTGGATTTCCAAGCACCTGCTCGCGCCGCGAACATCGAAGGGCTGTCGGATCATGAATTGATGGAGCTCGTGAAAAAGGAAGCGGCAGAATCCATGTGCATGACGGTTGACGATTTTTTGTCTCGACGCACCCGCCAACTCCTCCTTGATGCTCGACACGCCATACGTCGCGCCCCAGCTGTGGCCGAAGCCCTAGCTGCAGAACTTGGACACGATGAAGTTTGGCAAAACGAGCAAGTTGCCGCGTTTAAAAAGCTCGCTTCTCAGTACCTTCCTCCTCAATCCGACATCTGATGACAGCCTATCTCGCAGAATTTATTGGCACCTTTCTCTTGATCACTGTGGGTGCATCCGTAAATGCCAACGTCGTATTGCAATCCACGAAAGGACACGGTTCCGGTTGGGTGAACATCACCATCGGCTGGGGAATCGCTGTGTTTCTGGGTGTTTATTCGGCCACTTCATTGGGCGGGAGCGGGCACCTGAACCCGGCGGTCAGCATTGGCCTCGCAGCTTTTGGCGGGCTCTCTCACTCCTTGTTGCCGGGTTACATTGCAGCCCAAATACTGGGCGCCTTTACCGGTGCTTTTGTGACTTGGGTTGCGTTTCACGCACATTTCAAAAACACCTCAGATGCCGATGCAATTCTGGCGGTTTTTTCCACCAGCCCCGCCATCCGCCACGCACCGTCCAATCTTTTGACGGAGATGATCGGTACGTTTGTATTGGTGCTCGGTGCCCTCAGCGCCTCTCCACCTGATACTTCATTGGGGGCGTTGGATGCACTTCCCGTAGCGCTATTGGTCATCGGCATCGGCATGGGATTGGGCGGACCCACCGGTTACGCCATAAACCCCGCTCGTGATTTGGGGCCGCGCATTGCACATGCCCTTTTGCCCATTCACAAAAAAGGTTCGAGCGATTGGTCCTATGCATGGATTCCAATTGTGGGACCTGTGCTCGGGGGATTGCTTGGGGCTGGTGTTCATTATTGGCTTTTCCCATGATCCATTCACGCATCCTATTCGCTGCATTCACCTGCTTGTCATTGTCATCGCTCATGGCGCAAACTCCCATCATCGTGGCGCACCGCGGATTTTCTCACGCAGCACCTGAAAACACGTTAGCCGCATTCCAAGCGGCCATTGAAATTGGAGCCCCCTACTTCGAGTTGGATGTCCAACGCAGTGCGGACGGTGTCCCCATCGTCTTGCACGATGAAACGCTGGACAAAACCAGCTCGAACGGAAGTACCGGTCGGATCGATCGGCGGACAGCGGAAGAACTCCTCATCGAATCGGTCGGCTATCCGGCTAAATTTGGAACGCAGTTCGCTGACGAGCCCCTTCCCACCCTGGATCAGGCCTTGTCACTCGCTCGAAACGCCATTCGCGTCTGCGTCGAAATCAAGGTGGCGGGTATTGAACAAGCCATCGTCGAGACCATTCGGTCTGCCGACATGCAGGACGAGGTCATCATCTTTTCATTTTCGACCCAAGTGCTCGAGGCCATTCACAAAATTGACCCCAATTTGCCGTTGCTCTTCCTCAAAGAAGATGCCACCGCAAAGGATTTGAAGCGAGCCAAACGCCTGCATGCCGAGGCCATCGGCGTCGGTGGAAACACCCGTGTGGATGCAGATTTTGTCGCAGCCGCGGCCACAGAAGGCCTCGAAGTATGGTGCTGGACCGTAGACGACCCCAAAGAAATGGGGCGACTTGCCGAATCCGGCGTTGCCGCCATCATCACAAATCGCCCCGATTTCGGGTTGGAGCTTTTCAATGCTCCTGAGTAGGCGGGCGGCTTATTTGCCCATTTTCCGAGCAAACTTGGCCAAGGGACGCGATCGGCTCACATCGTCCTCGCCGTTCTCGACGGACCAATCCCAGCCCTTATCCTTCGCCCTGTCCAGCCATTCATTTATGATCAAGCGAACATCAACATCCATCCGCACGGTGCGGTTGGCTTCGATGACCACGCGATAATCATGCGGAATTGTCGAGAAGAGTTTGCGGATGCCCACCTTGTGCATGAACGTGACATCTTCACCCAAGTGAACCACGCAGGATTTGGCCTCGTCGTCGATGTCAAAATCAATAATGGGTTGATGAAAATGGTCGTACAAAATGGCCAACAGCGCCGCAACAATGCCTATGCCTATGCCTACCAACAAATCCGTAAACAAGATGGCCAAGACGGTGATGATGAATGGAAGGAACTGGCGCGCTCCCAGTTGAGCAATCGCCTTGAATTGTGCCGGTTTGGCCAATTTATATCCCACCACGAGCAGCACAGCAGCGAGACTCGACAAAGGAATCAAGGTGAGTAAGTCAGGAATCAATAAGACCGAACCGAGCAGCAGGAAACCGTGCATGATGGCCGAAAGTTTCGTCTTGCCACCGCTCTGCAGGTTTGCAGAACTGCGCACGATTACTTGGGTGATAGGCAAACCTCCAATCAGTCCGGACACCACGTTTCCTGTACCCTGTGCGATCAACTCGCGGTTGGTTGGTGTGATGCGCTTTTCGGGATCCAATTTATCGGTCGCCTCCACACACAACAAGGTCTCCAAAGAAGCCACCACCGCAATGGTCACCCCCAAAATCCAAACATCGCCTCGGTTCCAAGCGCGGAAATCCGGTACGGTAATCATGTCTTCCAGACCGTTGACCAGTTTCGGTATTTGGACCAAGTGATTCGCAGCCAATCCCAGCGCACCATCTTTCGTCGCCATGTGAATCCCCACCCCCGCTACAACCGCCATGAGCGAACCTGGCAAGTACTGGGTCCACTGCATGCGCTTCATGAAAGGTTGTTCCCACAAAATGAGGAGCACCAATCCCACGGCAGCAATGGCCAATGCAACGGGCTGAATGCTTTCCATCATGAAAGCCAAATCGGTGAAAGTATTGTGCGTCGCATCGTGCGCAAATTCCAATGATCCTTCCGGCTCATCGTCGTAACCCACGGCATGTGGGATTTGCTTTAAGATGATGATCAAACCGATGGCTGAAAGCATCCCTTGAATCACGGACGATGGGAAATAGAATCCAATGATGCCCGCTTTGACCAGTCCCAAGACGAGCTGAACAAGACCGCCAATCACAACAGCCAATAAGAAAATCTCATAGGACGGCAAGGATTGGATGCCATTGAGGACAATCACCGCCAAACCGGCTGCCGGGCCGCTGACCCCAATTTGTGAGCCGCTGATGGTACCTACGATGATACCACCGACGATTCCGGCAATCAGACCGGCGATGGGCTCCGCTCCGGAAGCCAAGGCAATGCCCAAACACAAGGGAAGGGCTACTAAAAAAACGACCAAAGATGCAGGCGCATCCTTTGCTATATGTTGAAACATGAAATGAAAGTTGAAGTTGAAAAAAGCCCAGAGACTGCTCAAATCTTGAACACCCGGGATGGATGGCCCTTAGCCTACTTCATTCAACTCCGGCGGTTCCAAAAGCCCTTTTTGGAAGGGAGACTCCCAGGAACTCATCAGCTTGGAACTCCCATGCTTTCGGTCATTCCCCTCTATAGCCTCCGTCGCATCCCATCGTTCCGTCCACTTCTTTGTTTCATCGTCCAACTCCTGCTCGCCTTGTTTTTCTTCGCCCCGATCGTCTTCCGCTCCATCCGAATGCAAGACCCATTCATCTGCGTCAACGACATCCGTGATGGACAATGCCGGCATGACTCCCCAGCACAGCAACGAGACAACAAAAAGCGATATGGAAAGCGAACGACGCATGGGTTATTTCGAATGCAAATTTAACTTTTCAGGGAATGCAATTGTCCCAAGACTACCCCAAAATTCTCCAAAACAGCTGAATTCCTTATCGAAAGCATACAACACGCCAGAGGTGAACCAGTGTTGCACCCATGGTCAGTGCCGAAAAAACCAAGTGCAACGGCAACCAAGGTTTGATGGCGGAATCCTCCATGAGTTTGACCCCAAATGCCATGGAAGCAAGTAAAAACAAGGGAAGCACGGCCAGCAACCCATATCCTAATGCAATGGAATGAACACACATTCCAACGGGCAGAGCCAGAGCAACTGATTGGTGAAAAGCCACCCATTTTTGCCAACGGGCTCCCGTCTCGCGGTAAACTAGTCTTCCGATGGAAAGCGCCCATTGAAGAAGCAGCAAAAAAAAGAGCATGGCACCGGAGAGATTCCGAAACCAATCAATTTCTTGAAAGTCGAAAACCGTCAGGTCATCCCACCCCAGGAGAGTTCCGAAAACAATGAGCAGAAAACTTCCAACAATGCTGATTGATAAAGCCGCCTTCATCCGTCCCTCATTTCATCGATTTCAAAGAACCGATTTCATTGATTTCATGCATCAAGTGAAAGGCCGATAAGGTGGCCACACTGTCCTGAAAAACTTGAACATCCGGAACAAAAGAACCCTTACTCGGCCAAGTTGACCCAATTTGCGGTCGCGTAGCTTCGTCCATCGCACGAATTTCGAGGAGGTACCTCCCCCATACTTGAGCAACACCTTCACGATAAGCCGCAAGCATTTGGACAAACTGGTCAGTGGTTACCGAATCGCCGGGGTAAGACCACGTTGTTGCCCCCATCAAGTCCCCAAGCTCCCAGTCATCTTTCGATGTGCGCTCGTGTTCATTGTGGCAAGACACACAAGCAGGTGCCGAGGCAAAATCCGGATACATCCCAATGGTCTCGCCCGTAACCTCGTCCTTGAAGTGCTGAGGAATCGGATTGGTGCGCATGGCCTCAAACGCTTCTGCTTGACGCCCTTGAAAGCGGTTGGACGATTCGATGGGATAATCAGACCCCAAATAAAGTCCCAGCGGGACGGAACTCGCTTTCAGATTTTCCGCCACTCCGCGTAAAAACAAGGCTGGCAATGGCCCCGCAACCACATCGGGATCGGCCCAATCTTCCGAAAACGCCAGTCCTTGAGGCTTGCCTGCTCCCACAATCGCCTTGGTATACAAGGTGCGCGTCACATCATTTTCGTAGGCCAATAGCGACAAGGCATCTTCGGTTGACAAGGTGTACGATGCCACTTGCTCTCCGGCCAGCGGTGCCGGTGCAGAATAAAACAGGTAAAAAGCCAACAATACGAAGGCCATGCTGCTCAACGCCCAGAATTTCTGAGGCCGATTCGACTTTTCAGTAGGATGAAGGCTCATCTCAGAAGGATTTTAGGTTGGAAATTCATTTGCACCCATCCCCAATGCTGCCAAGGGGAATCAGCCACGGTCCGCGATTGAAACGCATACATCGCATCCGATGACTGCATGACCGACCAGCCAAACGAGAGTTGGATGTAAGACTGCGGTTTCAAGACGAAAACTGCATCCCATTCATTGGCCAGAAACGTTTGGGCATCGGACTGATAAAACCGATGGTACCGCAGGTCCAAATGAGCAGAAAGGTCAGCCAACTTGAGCGGAATCTTGCTCTGGACGTGTGCATTGGTCATGCCGTTGGCTGGTGCACCCACGTAAAAATGGTCCATCCATCCGTAGTGCCGGTGATTGGTTCCCAAGAACGGCGAGAATGCCTTGCCACGGTCGTCGTTTTCCAGCCAATCCACCCCCAATAACCACCGAATTCCATCCGGTTGCTGAAAGCGAAACTCGGCAACGCCCATGAAAGCAGGCGGAGTAGCAGCGTCAAATTGCTGTGCATAACCTTCGAGGAGCCATGAAAAACGGCTTGCCGGTGACGCCGTCCAGGTAAACCCAGCGGTCGAAACTGAGGCATCGGGGGTGACCGAGTTGAATTGTCCGAAGTAAAGCGCCGACAACCGATGGGTTTCCGATACCCAGACATGATACAGCATCAACCGAGTCAAATCCGCTGGGGCATCCCAAGTCAATGCCACGGTAGACTTACCCCATGCGCTTTCCTGATCGACTCGCAGCCCATCCAGAAAACGACCGTATTGGGACCAATTAATCGCGCCCACGATGCGCTCATTATCGAAGGCGATGTGTTGACGACCTGCCGTGATGCGCGTGTTTGCGCTCGGCTTCCACGCTCCCCATGATTCCGTGGCCGCAACATTTCCGTAGCCGGAGGTATTCCCACTGGGATCGCCAAACGTTCTTACATCCTGAAAACCCAATCGCACTTCCCACTTCTCATCGCGATGAGTCCAAGTCATTCGTGTCCGTTGCAAGGTGTTCAGCACACCCGTCTCGCCCGGCTGAGCCAACCGCCTGTATCCGTCTCGCCATTCGCTCCGTGGTCGGACTTGAATCAAAATTTCATCTTTTGGAGCCGCATCGTCAACCATTTGTCCAATGGAGAACGAAGGCAGCCATACGAACAGGCAAAGCGAAAAGAAGACGTTTACACGCCGTTGAACACACATTTCAATCATCGGATTTGGCTCGGTATTTTTTATCGTCTGAATACGGATCTTTTCCGCCTTCGAAGTACGCTTGTATCTCTTCAACACGCAATCGGTCCTGCATGTTTACAGGTACTTCCATGATGTGATTCCCATGAAAATCGTGGCAGGTCATGCACGTCATCCATTCCTCCCCCTGCGCGAGTTCCGCGTGCGAAGGGTGAATTGGATCTTCCTTTACTTGCATGTCCGAATGGCAATTGGAGCAATAATCCATCCCCACCTTTCCAATGCGTTTACCTGTGTGTTCGCCGTGGCAATTGACACAACGATGGGGTCCCAATGTTTCGCGCTGGGAAGCAAACCGCAACTCTTCAAATCGAGAAACCGGATGTCGGTCGTTGGGACGATCATGGCAGGATTGACAGGATTCATTGGTCACCGGAGCGTAGCCAACGGCGACCCAGTCGTGTTCGTGCGCGCCGATGGCAGTCCGAGCATTGTGACCCAATTGCTGTCGCAGTGTTCCTGAGGCTGGACGGTGACAGGATTCGCAATCCAAATTGGAATGCCCAGTATTCATGCTCCCTTTCGATGACATGCCCAATCCCGGCGGCACATTCCACATGCCCAAGAAGACCAAACCGGCCAGGACAGCCGCGACGAACCATTGAGGCCGAGACAACCCCTGCACCGGAGAGACCATCGCGGTAGCTCCACCGTTCGACCGCACACAACAGGCCAATACCTCTCGACCTGATTGCATCACCTCGCCATTGCACTCCATCTGCCCAGCATCCAATTTGACTTTGCAGGTTTTGCAAGCCCCAACCAGACATGCCGCATCGATGTTAACGCCGGCTCGAGTCGCTGCACTGAGCAAGGTTTCCCCGGGCTTCAATTCGATTCGTTTCGACTTTGCAAAACGGGGTGACCAGAGCACCGTACCGCCCTCGCTTTGTTGCGTTGGAACCCCGTAATGCTCAATCTGGATGTTTTTGGGGGAGTGGACTTGACGTTGCAAAATGCCCTGAACCACCTGGTTCATCGCCGAAGGCCCACAGACGTACACCTCCGTTTCACGAAAGTCCATTCCATCCAGTACCGGCTCAAAATTCCGATCGTACACCTCTATCAAGTGGCATGCACCTTGTTGATTCCAATGCTGCAATTCCTTGAGGTACATCGCATCTGCCGGTGATTCATTCGCATACACAATCACCGGAACGATGCCATTGCGGAAGGCCTCTTGCACCAGGCAATAGATGGGCGTAATGCCACTTCCGCCTGCGATGAATACTTGACGGTCGGCAGGTGAAAAATTAAAATCACCAAACGGACCCGCGATACTCACTTTCGTTTTGCTGGAAAGCTCATTGAGCCAGGCTGACACCCCATCTGGACGGGCTACTTTCACCGCCAGCAGCCAGTGATCTTTTTCAATTGCCGCCAACGAAAACGAAGCACGCATCGGGTGACCATCGCGTTCAATCTCCATCACGATAAATTGCCCCGGTAGTGCAGAGGGCATGCCTCCTTGCAGAGTCAATCGCAATTCAATTGAACGCTCAGTCAATCGCCGAACGGGTTCAATTCTCCCGCTTTTCCACATGCTTGCAAGATACGGTAGCCCTTTGACAATGGCACGCCAAAACAATTGAACACCCCCACTTGTTATCCTTTTGATTCACAATAAATTAAATGAAACGCATAATCCTTAACTTCTCGGAGGCGGTCCTTTCGAAAACGACGCGGCAGCGAATCGAACACGGGCTCGTGGGATTTGCGCTTGGGTTGTTTTTAATCCACCTCGGGCT
>JBMSHA010000029.1:0-11967 GCA_049416245.1 Flavobacteriales bacterium
TCATATTGTGGCCGTACCCACGCCCATCAACCAATCCAACCACCCCGACTTGAAACCGTTGCTCGGCGCTTCTCGCACCGTGGGTTCAGCCTTGAAACCGGGCGACTATGTAGTCTACGAATCCACGGTTTATCCCGGATGCACGGAAGAAGACTGCGTGCCGGTTTTGGAAGAAATGAGCGGATTGAAATTCAACACGGATTTCAAGGTCGGTTACAGCCCCGAGCGCATCAACCCCGGTGACAAAGTCAACACCGTCGAAACCATCGTCAAGGTGGTGAGCGGATCGGACGCCGAGAGTGCCGACGACATCGCACGGACGTACAATTTGGTGGTCAAAGCCGGCACACACCGCGCATCCAGCATCAAGGTAGCGGAAGCCTCGAAAATCATCGAAAACACCCAGCGGGACGTGAATATTGCGCTCATCAACGAGCTCAGCATCATTTTTGAGCGGATCGGGATCAACACGTACGAGGTGCTTGAAGCCGCCGGAACGAAATGGAATTTCTTGAAATTCAGCCCGGGACTCGTCGGTGGCCACTGCATCGGCATTGACCCGTACTATTTGACCTGGAAGTCAGACAAACTCGGATACCACGCGCGCGTCATCAATTCGGGAAGGTATGTGAATGACGCCATGGGGGCGCACGTCGGAAAGCAGGTGGTCAAACGCATGTTGGCGCAGGGCCGGAACCCGTTGGATTCTCGCATCCTGGTCATGGGCTTGACGTTCAAAGAAGACGTTGCCGACATCCGAAACACCAAAGTCGTCGATGTCATCAGCGAATTGAAAAGCTACAACATCAATGTCGACGTGGTCGATCCTTATGCTAGCGCCAAAGAAGTGGACCACGAATATGGGTTGCAATTAAAAGAGTCCGCGGAGGTGGGGGCTTACGACGCCATCATTCTTGCTGTAGCTCATGAGCCGTACAGGACGATGACCGAAGCCGATTTCGCCCGATTCATGCGGCACGAAAACGGCGTGTTTGCTGACTTGAAAGGACTCTTCCGCGGCCAAATCAACCAACTCGAATACTGGAGTCTTTAACCCTACAAAACGCGAATCGATGAGAAATTTCAATTCCATTTTGGTCACGGGCGGTGCCGGGTTTATTGGTTCGCACGTGGTGCGCCGTTTACTCCGCAACCGACCTGACGCGCGCATTGTGAACCTCGATGCCTTGACCTACGCAGGCAACCTCGAAAATTTGCGCGATGTGGAAGGAAATCCGAATTACGCATTTGTGAAAGGTGACATTCAGGACAAAGACCTCATCGCCCGACTGTTTTCCGAACATGGCTTTGACGCCGTGGTGCATTTGGCCGCTGAGAGCCATGTTGACCGAAGCATTGAAAATCCGATGGCATTTTTGGAGACCAACATCCTCGGCACCGCCACTCTGCTCAATGCAGCAAAAAACGCATGGGCCGATGCCGAAGGTGACCGCTGCTTCTACCACATCTCCACGGACGAAGTCTACGGTTCGTTGGGTGCCGAGGGATTGTTCACAGAAGACACCCCGTACGACCCGCGCAGCCCCTACAGCTCTTCGAAAGCCTCCAGCGACCATTTGGTCCGGGCGTGGCATCATACCTATGGCTTGCCGGTGGTGATTTCCAATTGCTCCAACAATTACGGCGCCTACCAATTCCCCGAAAAGCTCATTCCGCTCATGATTCGGAACATCCGCGACGAGCGGCCGCTACCGGTGTATGGGGAGGGCGTAAACGTGCGGGATTGGTTGTGGGTAGAGGACCACGCTTCGGCCATTGATGAAATCCTGCACCGCGGGGCGAATGGACGGACCTACAACATCGGCGGGCTGAACGAATGGAAAAACATCGATTTGGTGCACGAGTTGATCCGATTGGTTGATGCCGCGCTCGGTCGCCCGGCAGGCAGCTCGAAAAAACTCATCACCTTCGTCAAGGACCGAGCCGGCCACGACATGCGCTACGCCATCGACGCTTCACGCATCGAGGCCGAACTGGGATGGAAGCCTTCGATCACATTTGAAGAAGGACTGGCGGCGACGGTAGATTGGTACCTCAACAACAGCGAGTGGCTCGACTCCGTGACTTCCGGTCAGTACCAACAGTATTACGACACGATGTACAGCAACCGCGGCTGATGGCTTGGTGGGATCGCTTTCGCTCCGGCCCGAAGGACGCTGATCGTCCTGACTTCAGTGCCGCGCCGATTTCACTCGGAAGCGCTCTGCACATCGACGTCCACTCCCACATGGTTCCCGGCGTTGATGACGGTGCGGGCTCGCTTGAAGATTCGTTGGCGATGATTGAGCAGCTTGTGGCCATGGACTACCACGGCGCCGTTACCACCCCGCACATCCATTCCGACATCTACCCCAATTCGAGGCATACGCTGCAACCGGCGTTCGCGCGATTGCAAGAAGCCGTGGCCGCGAAATGGCCTGGATTCAAGCTTCATCTCGCTGCCGAATATTTCCTGGACGAACACCTGTCGGATTGCATTGCCGCAGATGATTTATTGTGGTTCCCGGCGACAGACGAAAACGGACGCGATGTAAAATGTGTGTTGTTTGAGTTTGGCTTCCACGAGCCGCCTATGAACCACGATCAGACCATTTTCGATTTGCAGATGGCCGGGTACACCGGCGTGCTGGCTCATGCCGAGCGCTATCCGTATTGGCACCGACAACCGGACCAAATTCAGTCACTCGCAGACCGTGGAATTTGGGTGACGGTGAACGCTGCAAGCCTGGCGGGGGCGTACGGACCGGAAATGTATCGGGTCGCGCGAACCTTGCTGACCAACGGCACGGCCAAAATGATTTGTTCCGATGCCCACGGATTGCGGCACATGGACAGCTTGCAGGCCATCGCCAAATCGCCCGTCGTTCAGGCTTGGTGCACTGAGCAGGACGTCCGCAGCCGCGGTGTAAAGCTGTAGGTAAAGCGAGGGCAGCGTTTAGTTGCCGACCGGAGCGAGTTTCACTTTCAGGCCATCCAGGTCATCGCTGAGGTGGATTTGGCATCCGAGGCGGCTGTTCTCTTCCACAAAGAAAGCCTCATCCAACATATCCTCTTCATCGTCCGATTTCTCCGGCAAATCATGATCGCTTTCCACGTACATGTGGCAGCTGGCGCACATGGCCATGCCTCCGCAGGTACCTTCAACCGGCAATTCGGCGCTCTTGCAAAGCTCCATCATGTTCATGCCCATGTCGGTGGGGGCATCCAACTCATGCACCTGACCTTCCCGGTCGGTGACGTGTACGCGAATCATATTGTCCATGGCTTAGCCTTCAAATCCGTTCACCCCGTTGACCGTGGTGTACTTCAAAACTAAGTTCTTATCGGGATAAATGCGCTTGAACGCACTCTGAACCATCAACGTGGCTTCGTGGAAGCCACACAAAATCAATTTTAACTTGCCCGGATAGGTATTGATATCACCGATGGCGTAAATGCCGGGAACATTGGTGCTGTAATCGAACGTGTCGACCTCCACCGCGTTCTTGGTGATGTTCAAATTCCAATCGGCGATGGGTCCAAGTTTTGGGCTCAGGCCAAATAGTGGCACCCAGTGGTCTGCCTTGATGATCTGGTTTCCGTCGGCTTTGGTCTTCACCGTGAGGGAATCCAATTCGCCATCACCGTGCACTTCCAACACTTCGGCGTCAGTCAGCAAACGAATCTTACCGGCAGCGGCAAGATCCATTACCTTCTGTACGCTGTCCAAATGACCGCGGAATTCCTTGCGACGGTGGATCAAGGTCACTTCAGATGCCACCCCCTCAGCAAGGAAGATGGTCCAATCCAATGCCGAATCGCCTCCGCCGGAAATCACCACCTGCTTATCCCGATAAAATTCGGGATCCTTGATGATGTACTCCACGCCGCGGTCTTCGTAATCGGCCAAATTCGGCACCGGCGGCTTGCGCGGCTCGAAACACCCGAGGCCGCCCGCGATGGCGATGATCGGTGCACGGTGCTGTGTTCCGCGGTTCGTTGTGACGATAAATTGATCTTCGTCGTCCTTCTCGATTTGTTCCGCTCGCTCTCCCAAGGTGAATCCCGGCTTGAATGGTTCCGCCTGTTCCATGAGTCGATCGACCAATTCGCCAGCTAAAATCGAAGGGTAAGCGGGAATGTCGTAAATCGGTTTTTTGGGATAAATCTCTGCACATTGACCGCCCGGTTGGGGAAGCGCATCAATCAAGTGGCAACGCAACTTCAATAAACCGGCTTCAAATACCGTGAAAAGACCGCATGGTCCAGCACCAATGATGAGGATATCCGTTTGAATCATGGATGGAGTTCTCCGAGGGTTAGTTTGCATTCGCACAAATCGAGCGCGAAATTAAACATTCAACAAAGGAAGGCCGAGGATGTTCGTCAGAATTTACCGGCGATTTCAGGCATTCGACCAATTGATGGCTTCGACTTTTACGACTTCCGGAGCCGCCGCACGAATGGCTTGTTCGACCCCGCCCTTCATGGTCATATGGATCATTTGGCAATCGGCGCATGCCCCGTGCAATTCCACCTTCACATGCAAATCCGAGGTGACCTCCACCAGACGGATATCACCTCCATCGGCCTCGAGGTACGGCCGCAAGCCTTCCAATGCCTTTTCCACCCGGGTGGTGATGTCTGTGTGCTGCGCCATCAATCGGTTGATTTTCCCAATTCTTTGAGCAAGTTAGCAATCACTGCGCGGAATGCCGCTGCGGCGGGGGAATCCCCTTGCATCACCGCCGGTCGACCTGCGTCACCGGCTTCTCGAATGGATTGAATGAGCGGCAGTTCACCCAGGAATGGTGTATCCAATGCTGCTGCCAGCCGTTTTGCACCGTCCCGACCGAACACGTCGTATCGGCGGTCCGGCATGTCAGGCGGTACGAAATAAGCCATGTTTTCAATGATGCCGAGCACCGGCACCTTGATCGAATCCAAACGGAACATGCCCACACCCTTCCGCGCATCCGCGAGCGCCACTTCTTGCGGCGTACTCACCACTACGGCTCCGGTCAACGGAACGTCTTGCACAAGCGACAAGTGGATGTCACCGGTTCCGGGCGGCAAGTCAATGATCATAAAATCCAATTCACCCCAATGCGCGTCCGTGAACAATTGGCCCAACGCCCGGCTGGCCATGGGCCCCCGCCAAACAATGGCTTGGTCTGGGTCGGCGAAAAAACCAATCGATAACACCTTGACGCCATATTGCTCCACCGGCTGGATGAGCGTCTTTTCCCCCACCTCGATGGGAACGGGCTTCGCGTCTGTCACATCGAACATGGTCGGAACACTGGGTCCGTGGATATCGGCATCACAGAGGCCCACTTTGTAACCCAACTGCGCCAAGCCCACCGCCAAGTTCGCCGCGACAGTGCTCTTGCCTACCCCCCCTTTTCCTGATGCCACCGCGATGACATGTTCCACACCGGGCAGCACCTTTCGGGTTTCCGGTGTGCGCTCCTCCTGCTTCACGCCTTCGATGGACACCTTGAATTCCGCGCTTGCACCGAACGCGCGTTCCAAAGCAAACCTCACCGCTTCTTCCACGCGCTGGCGTGCGTGCATGGCGGGGTTGCCGGTTTTGACGGTTACGTCCACGCGGCCTTCCTCAACAGCATTGACCTGGGCCCAACCCAACGTCACCACGTCTTTTCCCAACTCTGGATCCAATACCCCCTTGAGGGCTTCCAACACCGCTTCTTCAGTCCAATTCATGTGTCAAAGTTCTGCATTCTCCGCCAATTCCGCATCGGTCCACGGGTCCCAAAAAACGCCATCGAAACCTACGATTTGCAGGTCGATGACTTCCACCCCCTCCTCCGAGAGCTGGGCCGCCATCGGCGCCTCCTCGGGAAAATGAGCCGCGCCCGACAACTGACCATTGCGATTTACGACCCGATGCGCCGGTACCGGCGGCATCACGCCAAAACTCTGGTTCAAGGCCCAGCCCACGCGCCGAGATGCACCTGTCGCGCCAATACACCGGGCGATGGCCCCGTACGAAGTTACCCGCCCGCGGGGAATCAACCGGGTCAAATCGTACACAGCTTGTTTGAACTCATCCGGAGGCATCGACGCCATGGTCAAATTTGGATTTGCAGGTAATGGATTTTTTTTCCTTGCTCCAGCCACATTTGCTCGTAAAATGTTTTGACCTCCAATAACTCCCGCAAGGCATCGGGCACGCGGTGAACCAACTCACCGTACACGTCGGCACTGTCGTAATTGATTTGGTACCCCGCTTCGATGTAGCTCTCCTTCGATAATTCGTACAGCAAGGCACTGTCGCTTTTGACATGGATGATGCTTTCCGGTTTGAGGATGTTCCGGTACCGCTTCTCGATAAAAACCGAGGACGTGATGCGTTTGGTGCCTTTCTCGTCTTTGGGCTGTGGATCGCTGAAGGTGAGCCAAATCTCAGACACTTCACCCGGAGCAAAATACCGATCAATGAACTCGATGCGCGTGCGAAGGAAGGCTACGTTTCGAATGGCTTCCTCGGTGATGGTTTTCGCTCCGCGCCATACGCGTTGACCTTTGATGTCCACGCCGATGTAGTTGCAGTCTGGATTGCGTCGCGCCTGGGCAATCGTGTATTCGCCCTTTCCACATCCCAATTCGAGGATGATTGGCCGGTCATTGCCGAACACCTCTCGGGCCCAGTTGCCTTTCAGCGCGTGGTCGTGACCTGCGATGGCTTCTTCCAACGGCGGTTCAAACACCCGATCGAAGGTGGCCAACTCCTTCCATTTTGCCAATTTCCCTTTGCCCATGCGACCGCAAAATTACGGAACTTAGCGTGCAATGGATGCTGCCCACCCCCCTTCACCGGTTGTATTGTTCGCCCTGCTCGATTGGGGTATGGGACACGCCACGCGTACGGCGCCCTTGATTCAGCATGCGTTGGATTCGGGCTGGGAAGTCCATGTGGCTTCAAAGGGGACGGCATTGGCCTTTCTGAACAGCCAATTCCAGGAAAGCGCCGTTCGATTTCACACGAAACCCGGACCGGACATTGCCTACGCTCGCCGCGGCACGTGGCTTAAGATTGCCGCGCAGGTGCCGGCGTTTTTGAAAAGCATCCGTGACGAGGCGAATTGGACCGAAGCGGTCGTGCGGGAATGCGGCATCACCCACATCGTCAGTGACAATTGCTACGGAGTTTTCCATTCCCGTGTGCCGAGCGTGCTGATGTCGCACCAATTGCAACTGCCCGTGCCGAAGGGACTGGAAGGATTGGCTCGCCGCTTCGTCCGAACACATGCCCTGCAATTTCAAGCGGTCTGGATTCCGGATGACGCGGAGGCGCGCCTGAGCGGAGATTTAGCAACGCGCAATCCCTTGCCCCACGCAAAGTTTATTGGCGTGCTCAGTCGGTTGCCTCAGCAGGCTGCCACCGGAGACTGGAAGCGCGTGGGCATGGTAAGCGGTCCTGAACCGCATCGAGGGTTGATGGAAAAGGCATTGAAGCAATGGATGCAGCAAGATGATACCCCTTCACTGCTTATCGCAGGCCGACCCGGGGCTGCGGCGAGTGTGGAGGGCAATGTGACGATTTGGCCCGATCCGACGGCGGCCGAACTCGCGGAGGCGCTGAAAGGTGCAGAAACGGTAGTCTGCCGTTCGGGGTACTCTTCGTTGCTGGATTTGGCGGCGCTCGGTCAGCGGGCGGTGTTGATTCCCACTCCGGGTCAACCGGAGCAAGTTTATTTAGCGAAGCACTGGGCGGCGGCGTTTGGCATGGCCACATGCAGCCAACGCGATTTGGAACGCGGATTGTTGCCGGAGGTTC
Source organism: Flavobacteriales bacterium (assembly GCA_049416245.1). Lineage (GTDB taxonomy): Bacteria > Bacteroidota > Bacteroidia > Flavobacteriales_D > Sanyastnellaceae > UA16. Next base: position 7,805 of record JBMSHA010000029.1, read on the forward strand.
AGGGAACCGTGCCAATCCTTGAACCCAACATACGCGCCTGCGAAAGCCTGACCGCCTTTGTGTCGAGCTCCTGACTGGAACGTGTAATTTCGAGGTGTGGAAGAGCCGCTCAACGACGAACATTACATGCGCCTGGCATTGGCCGAGGCGCAGCATGCCTTCGAGCAAGACGAGGTTCCTGTCGGAGCTATCATCGTCGCACGTAATCAAGTGATCGCCCGGGCACACAACCTCTGCGAACGGTTGAACGACTTCACCGCGCATGCCGAAATGCAAGCCTTCACGGCCGCCTCGGAATACCTCGGTGGCAAGCACCTGGACCAATGCACGCTGTACGTGACGTTGGAGCCTTGTCCCATGTGTGCCGGTGCGGCTTTTTGGACACGCATCGGGCGCATTGTCTTCGGTGCGAGCGATACCAAACGCGGCTACCGACTCTGGGAAAATCCAAAACAAGCCGAGCTCACCCATCCGAAAACGAACGTGGTACACGGCGTGTTGGAAAAAGAATGCAGCCAATTGCTCAAGGATTTTTTCGCTCAAAAACGGAAGGATTAACTTTGGCCTGCATCCGCAGCTCACTCCCACCATGCTCGACCTCAACAAAGAATACCTCCAGGCACTGAATGACCGGATTGACGCCGGCCAGGATTCAGAATTGCGCGCAGGTTTGGCGGAATTGCATGCGACCGATGTCGCCGAGATTTTGGACCGACTCAAATTCGATCACGCCAGCTACCTGTTCCGGTTGCTTGACAAAGAAATCAAGGCCGACGTGCTCATTGAGTTGGACGAGGATCAGCGGTCGGAACTGCTCAGTACGATGACCGCAGAGGAAATTGCGGAAGAGGTCTTGGAGAATTTGGATTCGGACGATGCCGCCGACGTGATGTCGGAGCTGCCGGAAACCAAAGCTGAGGAGGTCATCGGGTTGCTGGAAGACACGGAACAGGCCGACGACATCCGGAGCCTGCTCAACTATGAAGAAGGTACAGCCGGCGCCCTCATGGCGACCGAGTTGGTCAAGGTGCGCGCCGAGTGGACCGTGACCCGGGCCATCCGCGAAATCCGGCGCCAAGCCGATGAATTGCATCAGGTCTACACCGTCTATGTGGTGGACGAGGAGGAACGGCTGACAGGCCGATTGAGTTTGAAGCACTTGCTGTTGGCAGCTGAAAGCACGCGATCGAAAATTCGCGAACTCCAAAAGGATGACGGCATCGTCACCATCCAAGCAGAGGAGGCGGCCGAAAAAGCCACCAAGCTCATGGAGCGCTACGATTTGGTGGCGTTACCAGTGGTAGATGCGGAAAACCGGTTGCTCGGACGCATTACCATTGACGACGCGGTCGATGTGATGTTGGAAGACGCCGAACGGGACTATCAGCTGGCTAGCGGTATTTCGGAAGACGTCGAATCCAGCGACAGCGTCTGGACGCTGACGCGAGCGCGGCTGCCCTGGCTGCTGATCGGATTGGTCGGAGGCCTCGGTGGAGCATATGTCATCGGCGCGTTTGACATCCACGCCAACGCGGAAATGGCTTTGTTCATTCCGTTGATTGCGGCGATGGGTGGAAATGTGGGGGTGCAGTCTGCGGCGATTGTGGTGCAGGGATTGGCTTCGAGCCACATTGCCGCCGGCAACATCGCCAGCCGACTTTCGAAAGAATTAGGCGTAGGACTGATCAATGGGGTTATCTGTTCCCTGCTCATCCTCGGTTCGAGCATGGTGCTGGGCTTTGGCGCAGCATTGAGCATCACGGTGAGCATCGCATTGCTCTGTGTCATCGTGTTTGCGGCGTTGTTCGGGACCTTCGTTCCGCTCATGCTCAACCAATACAAAATCGACCCTGCCCTGGCCACCGGGCCGTTCATTACCACCGTCAACGACATCATCGGGCTGATGATTTATTTCGCGGTAGGCGGAGTCATCGCGGGGTATTTGGGATGACGGAGCTCCAACACGTTGCATTTCTCGACACCGTTCACGAAGTATTGTGGGAGCGGCTCAGCGCAGCTGGGATGGAATGCGTGCACGCCGAAGGCACATCACGAGAGGAAGTGCTCGCTGGGGCTTTGGCTCTTTGCTCAGGCGTGGTGCTGCGCTCGCGATTGACCTTGGATGCCGAGCTTTTCGACGCGATGCCGAATCTGAAGTGGGTTGCACGCAGCGGGGCGGGACTCGAAAACATCGACTTGCACGCGGCAGAAGCTCGAAGCATCCAGGTGTATTCGTCGCCGGAAGGGAATGCGACGGCGGTAGGCGAGCACGCGGTAGGCCAACTGCTCATGTTGCTGCACAAGCTCGCTGCAGCAGACCGGCATGTGCGGGAAGGCGGCTGGGATCGTGAAGGCCACCGGGGCTTGGAATTGGAATCGCGCACGGTCGGCATCATTGGATTTGGGAATATGGGACGGTCGTTTGCGCGCCGGCTGACAGGATTCGGATGTCGGGTTTTGGCCTACGACAAATACGTGAGTGGATTTGACGGCGAGTTCGGTGTCGAGGAGGCCTCGCTCGACGCGGTGCGCGCTGCAGCGGATGTGGTTTCGCTTCACATACCGCTTACGGAGGAAACGAAAGGCATGGTGAACCGGGATTGGATCGCAGGCTTCGGCCATCCCTTTTTCCTACTGAATACGGCACGCGGCGAAGTCGTCCAGACGGAAGCCGTGCTCGAAGCGCTGGATGGAGGGAAGTTGAGGGGTGCCGCCCTGGATGTCTTGGAATTCGAAAAGCGGAGCTTGGAGGGGTTGGCCGATCGGCCGGTGGCATTGGAACGGTTGCTCGCGCATCCCCTCGCTGTGCTTTCTCCTCATGTCGCCGGATGGAGCGTAGAGAGCTACCGAAAATTGAGCGAGGTGCTGGCCGACAAAATACTGGGCAAGGCCGCCATGTAAATCGATGACTGCAAAACAAAATCCCCGGCCGAAGCCAGGGATTTGAATCTTTTCTCGAATGTCAGCGAAACTCAGTCCTCTGAGTTCGTTCGCTCGCGGCTTGAGGCTGAGTACAACACTTTAAGCGCCGAGGCTTTACGCAGTTCCTGCTTCACGTCCGTGACGATGCCCATTTTCGTGTCTTGGTCGACCTTCAAGGACACCCACATCTTGCTTTGTTCCGCTTCTGCCAGGGTAAGTCGCTCCGTGGAAACCCAGTCTTGGATCATTTCCGGAGAGGAGAACGCATCGTTCAGCTGCATCACCGGCTCCGTTCCGTAGCGGCGATCCATGGGAACACCAATGTTGACGTAGCGAATCAAGTGCTTCTTCTCAATTTTATACAATTCCGAAGCCTCTGGGCGAATCAACCGCACCTTCTCTTCCTCGGTCCGCAACACCGTTGCCACCATAAAGAAGAAGAGCAGCATGAAGACGATATCCGGAAGGGAGGCCGTGGAGATTGCCGCCATACCGCGCTTGTTGCCTTTCTTGAACTTTCCCATATCAATAGTAAGTTGATCCTTCGCGCGGCTCAGCCTCAGAAATGCGCTGAGGGTAGACCGAACGAACGGCAATGATTTTGTCTAACAATGCTTGGTCCTCCGAATTGCGGTCGTACAAATCTTCGAGTTCCTTGTACGTGCGACCAAATTTGGCCACGGCCAATTCATCGCGCAATTCATTGACCGCTGACTGCAACTCGTTCTGCACTTGCAGGTACGTATTGTAGGTCGTCGCATTGTCATTCTGCATCGAAATCAACGCTGACGGTGGCAATTCCTTGTAATCCCCACCCAACAATTCGATGGTCGTCAGCTTTTCCTTCCAACTCTCGAGGACCTTGGTGTAGTTCTTCTTGCGGTTCTCGTCGTCTGCTGCTGCAACGAATGCCTCATACTCTGCAATTCGTTGTTTGACGTCGGCCTTTCGGACCCACAAACGCTCGGGGAAGGATGCATTGGTCTTTCCATTGGACCCTGTGATCATTTCTACATCGCGGTTTTTGCCGATGGTTTCGCGGCCCACTGGGTGCGCCATGATGCCATCGCCCGTAGCAATGAGGAAATTTTTCGCTTTGTCCTTCAAATCGGAGATGTCCGCAGGCTCCCCCTCTACCAGCAATGCATCCAGGAAGTTAACCTTCACGTTGAATACGTTTTGCTCTTTCGCTTGCGGCACATCAATGTCCGGCGGCACCGGAGGTGGCAATTGGCGCTTGA
>JBMSHA010000030.1:0-11666 GCA_049416245.1 Flavobacteriales bacterium
CAACATATCCGGGGCCCGATCCACAAAAAACGTATCCTGCATGTCACGGGCCGGGTGCTCTTCCGGGAAATTCAGGCCGCTGAATACGTGCCAGTCATCTTCAATTTCTGGGCCTTCCGAAACCACAAAACCCATGCGTTCCAAAATACCGATGATGTCACGGCGGACTACACTGAGGGGATGATGTGCGCCAACAGGAACGCCTCCCGCCGGACGCGTCCAATCATGATCGGCATTTTCTGATCCGGAATCTTCTGCTCCGGAAGCGGCACCACTGGCAACCCGCGCTTCGATGGATTGCTTGAATTCATTGATGAGCTTGCCCAGCTCACGCTTTTCTTCATTGGGCGCTTCTTTAAAAGCGGCCATAACGTCCTTCATCCGCCCTTTTCGCCCGAGCCATTCAATCCGAAACTGTTCGACTTCTTCAGCCGAATTCAATGGTGCGGCTGTTATTTCCGAGGCCCAGGCTTGGAGCTGTTCTTTCAAACCCATGTCGTTCATGCGCTTATTCGATGATTTCCATGGCCATCCAGACATCCTGAAGTGGCCGGTCTCCTGCAGCGGTTGGAACGGCAGCGATGGAGTCGATCACAGGCAAACCCTCGACGACGTATCCGAAGACAGTGTATTGGTTGTCCAAAAATGGAGTTCCACCTTCGGTCCCATATCGCTCAATCGCTTCCTCGGAATACTTCGCACCTTCAGGTGGAAAGTTCCGCGCCTCAATATTCAAAAGGGCTGTTTTGGTGAATGTCTTGCCGTGCACCAAATAGAACTGACTGCCCGAGCTTTTGCGTTCGGGATTGACCGCATCTCCCTGACGGGCAGCAGCAAGTGCTCCTTTGTAGTGCAGCAAGTCCGGTCGGATTTCTGCTGGAATTTGGTAACCCGGACCTCCCGTTCCCAGTGGAGTGGCCAAAGTAGCTCCGCGGCTGTTGGGATCTCCCCCTTGAATCATGAATCCATCAATAACCCGGTGGAATAGGAGGCTGTCATAAAATCCGGTTTCAACCAATTCCAAAAAATTATCGCGATGTTCCGGGGTCTGGTTGGATAACTCCACCACCATTTCACCGTAATTGGTCTCAATGCGCACTTGACGATTGGGCTCACCAGCATCAACTTCTTCAGCAGATTCTTGACTTGGCGCGGCGGCGGAATCCACGGATTCGCTGCAACCTACCCAACCCAAAGCCACCAGCAAGGTGGTCGATAATGCGATATAATTCAGTCGGTTATTGAATTTCATGAGTTTTTCAAGATATTTGGAGTTCAATCGATGCCTGCAAAGTTAGACGACCCAATGCGAAATGTGTTCTTTTCCCTCGCTCTTCTGGCCACTGTGGCCGCTGTGAGCTTATCCAGTTGCCATGAAGTGGAAGAAACCATTGCCAACGTGGTGGTGCTGAACGACCTCGGCTCACCCGTTCAAGGTGCTACGGTTCGCTTGTATGCATTCGGATCAGTCGACGAAGATTTTGTGGGTGAGCCTCGCTTCGACACGACAGCGGTTTCCAATGCTGCGGGCCAAGTCAGCTTCAATTTTTCGGAGTTTTACGTAGAGGGCCAAGCGGGATTCGCGGTGCTCGACATCGAGGCCTCCAAAGCGGCACTCTACGGTACCGGCTTGATTAAAATCGAAGAGGAAACAACGAACGAGGCGACCGTCTACATCGAGTGATCTGCTGCGGAATCTCCCGCAATCCAGGCCTCGAAATACTCTACCAGAGCGCGCTTCATCAACAATTCTTGTTCCTGCTTTGACACCGCAGGGATTTCTGATTTTCGCTCGAAGTGTGGCCAACCATCTTCGTCCGTGCCGAGCGCCTCGTAAAAGCCCATCGGCTCGAGCAACGTGCACACTCCGACGTGCATGATTTCCAGTTTCTCGTCCTTTTTGAACGTACGGAACGCCTGCCCACATTCCTGTAAACCTACCGTGAAAATCATGGTGGTCAAATCCGGCGGCTCCCCAAATCGCTCTTCCATCAGCCGCTCCAAGCGCACCCAATCTTTTTCAAAAGCATAATCCATGGCCGACGGCTTTCCTTTGGGAGTTGTACAAAAAACCCAGAGCAAGGGGCTCCGGGCTTGAAGGTTATTGGTCGGGATGACTGGACTTGAACCAGCGACCACACGTCCCCCAGACGCGTACTCTACCAACTGAGCTACATCCCGATTCCCTCGCGTTTCCGTTTGGGACGGCGAAGGTACTCAACTTTCTTTTTTGCTACCGCATTTTTCCCATGGATAATGTCAAAAGTCGAGTAAATCCTATGGTTGAGCCGCACGGTCCTGCTACCTTTGCGAGAACTGAATCGCACCTGTAATCCCGTTCCATGAAAATCTCCTTTCAGTGGCTGAATAGCCTGCTACCGGTCGACCTTTCGCCTGAAAATGCCGCAGCTGTTTTGACGGCAACCGGATTGGAGGTTGAAGGCGTAGAATCTGTCGAAAGTGTGCCAGGTGGGTTAAATGGGCTCGTCGTTGGTAAAATCACCGCATGTGCTCAGCACCCCAATGCCGATCGTCTGCAGGTTTGTCAAGTCAATGCGGGAAAAGAAGAGCCTTTATCCATTGTATGTGGTGCGCAGAATGCCCGCACGGGATTGACCGTCGTTGTGGCCACCGTAGGAACCCAACTTTATCCAAACGAAGGCGAACCGTTCGTCATTAAAAAGGGGAAAATTCGAGGGGAGGTTTCCATGGGCATGTTGTGCGCAGAGGATGAGATTGGGGTGGGAACATCGCATGCGGGCATCATCGAGTTAGAGGACCACTGGCAGCCGGGCACACCTATCGCTGAAGTGTACAATTTAGAATCGGATTCGGTTCTTGAAATCGGCCTGACCCCGAACCGGACCGACGGAATGAGCCATTGGGGCGTGGCCCGCGATCTCCGGGCAGGCTTACTTCACGAAACTGTGGCGGGCATCTCTGCTCAAGCAGGCGACCTGGTCGTCCCAGAAAAATCTAACCTGCCAAATGCCGGAAAGCGATTTGACATCCAAATCAAAACCGGATCCGCTTGCCCGTCCTACCATGGGTTATTGATCGAAGGCATCCAAATCGGTCCTTCCCCTGAATGGGCGCAGCGCCGACTCCGAGCCATCGGAATCAATCCGCAGAATAACATTGTCGATGCCACCAATTTCGTGCTTCACGAGCTTGGACAACCACTTCACGCATTTGATGCCGACACCATCGCCGGAAATTCAATCGTCGTACGTCACCCGCAAGTCGGAGAAACGTTGGTGACCTTGGACGGGGAAAAACGCGAACTCCACCCCGAAGACCAGGTGATTGCAGATGCGGAGAAAGCGATGTGCTTGGCAGGTGTTTTTGGAGGAGCGGACAGCGGAGTCCAATCCACCACGACCCGCGTTGTGCTCGAAAGTGCATACTTCGACCCGGTGGTAACGCGCAAGATGGCCAAACGCCACGGCCTCTCTACCGATGCTTCCTTCCGATTCGAACGCGGAGTGGATCCCGAATCTGTTGTTTTGGCATTGGAACGCGCCGCTCATTTGATATGCGATTGGTCAGGCGGCACCCTCGTTGAATGGAACAACGCTACTTCCGGTTCATTGCCTGAAGGCCAAAAAGTATCCCTCCCCAAAGCGTTATTGAGCGATTTGGTGGGCATGACCATTCCAGAATCCGTGGTTCTTCATATTTTGAAAAACCTCGACATCGAGGTAACAAATTCCGAAGGCCTGACGTGGGAATTGAATGTTCCTGCGTACCGACGCGACGTCACACGCCCAGCGGATGTTGTCGAAGAAATTCTCCGAATTTACGGTTTCGACAAAGTGCCCATGCCGGAGCGAGTGCACTCAACCGCTGCACACCAAACAACCGTCCCGGAGGAGCGCGTTCGCTTGCAAATCGCCCAAAACCTCGTCGCAAGGGGTTTTCAGGAAATGATGAACAACTCCATGACCCGTGCAGCTTACACGGAAGACCTCGGCGAAAATGGGCAAGACGGTTGGGAATTGCAGCGGCGGATCGAGTTGATGAATCCCCTGTCATCTGATTTGGGTGTGATGAGGCAATCGCTTCTTTTCCAAGGCCTTGAAGCCGTCGTGCGCAATACGAATCACCAACATCCCGATTTGCGTTTGTTCGAGTTGGGGCGGGTCTATCAGCATCGCGAGAACGCCGATGCGACTGGGGACAATGCCGCCAAACGGTATACCGAAGACGAACGCCTTTCGATGGTATTGACCGGGCTCGAAGTTCCTGAAAACTGGAACAGTTCGGGCGCGAAAACCGACCCCTATTCGATCAAGGCCGAGGCTTATGCGGTGCTGGCATCCTTGGGTTTGAGGCGAGCTGCCGTTCGTGAACAACCGATCCAGTCTCCCCTTTTCATCGAAGGTGTTGAATTCTCTTGCCAAGGGCAAATCGTGGGGCGCATCGGAAAGGTTCGGGCTAGCGTGGCCAAGCGACTCGGGGTGAAGCGTGACGTTTATTGGGGGGATTTTTCCATTGCGACATTGACGAAAATCTCCAACCGCATTCGACTGAAGGCGGAAGAGTTGGCCAAATTCCCAGCCGTGCGACGGGACCTATCCTTGATCCTCGACAAGTCCGTCACATTCGGTCAAATTCGGGATGCGGCAAATAAAGCAGAAAAGAAATTATTGAAACGCATCGGGTTGTTCGATGTCTACGAAGGCGATAAACTGGAAGCCAATCAGGTATCCTATGCAGTCTCCTTGATTTTGCAAGACAGCGAAAAAACGTTGGATGATCGACGCATTGAGCAAAGTGTGGATCGCATTCTGAAGGCGATCATCGAAGAAACCGGCGCAAAATTGCGCGACTAATCTTTTCGAAATTGACTAGACCTGCACGCACCAAACCCTTCCACGAGCCACCGATCCAAAAGCGGCACATTGGATACGGAACCGCGCTCCCTCTGGTTCGATCGGGCATCACGCGATTTCACCGGATTGAACGCGTAGAGGGCATCGAGAACCTTGGTGATCCGAACGCCCCAACGATTTTTATTGGAAATCACCAAAACGGCTTGATGGATCCGTTGGTGTTGTGCTCGTTGCGAAGTCCGCATCAAATTCATTGGCTTACCCGTGCCGACATTTTTTACCAACGCATCGCCCGCGCCTTGCTCTTTTCGTTCAACCAAATGCCCATTTTCCGACAGCGGGATCGGCTATCGGATGCGCGTGAACGCAACGAACGCGTTTTCGAAATTTGTGCGGAAAGGTTGAACATCGGCGCTTCGATTGGACTGTTTCCAGAAGGAAATCACCGAGCCGTAAAATCCCTCCGCATGCTGCGTCGCGGGGTGGCTGACATGGTGAACCAAGCCATCAAACTCAACCCCGAACTCAAGTCCTTGCAGCTCATTCCGGTCGGCATCGATTATGAAGAAATGGAGTGCTTACGCCGGCGATTGACCTACCGCATCGGCCGGGCTATTCCGTTTGAGGATTTAATCCAGCCCGACACCGGACAAATCGTCCCCGGCGATTTATTGATCCGCATCCATGCAGCCATGAACGATTTGATGGTCAACATCCAGCCCGAATCGCATTACGCCTCTTTGTTGCCGTATGTACAAGCGCTGCGCACTGCGGAAAGCAGTGACTGGGAAACGACACGCGATACCGTCCGTGCGCTCGCCCATTGCACCGAAGATCAGCTGGCTTCCATTCAATCAGCGTACGACGACCTCGGTAAAACCCCCGTATTCGGTGCGGTGCGCGCCGAAGATTTGGGTCGGAATAACGCATCCTTGCGCAAAACGCCATGGTGGCTTTGGCCAGTCGCCCCCATTGCGGCAGCTGGCGGGGCCATGTCGTGGCCATTGGCAAAACTCATCCAGCGAGAAGCCAAAAAACGGGTGAAAGACCCCTGCTTCACCAGCACCTTTAAAGTGTCCGCCGGGATGTTTTTGTTTCCGGTGTATTGGTTCATTTTGGCCTGGCCACTCGGGTGGATGTTGACGGGAAGTTGGGGCGGCTGGGGATTGCTCGCGGGCTATCTGTTGAATTTGGTTGGAAGCCGCATTGCAGGTTCATGGTACGGCCTCTACTTGGATTGGAAAGGCCGCCGCGAAGCAAAAGCGTTTTACGCCAACTCCCAACATGCCGCTCTTTGGAACCGCTACATTGAAACCATCGAAACGGCCGCCGCAAACGTTTCACGTTCATCGCATCTCGAAACAAATAACGCACCCTTGACCCACCCGTAAACCCATTGACGATGACCCTCGACCACTCCCTCGATTATCGCATTCAAGGCATGCAACACATCGGAGTCGCCACCTCCGATATGGATCGCTCGCTGAAGTTTTTTCGGAAGCTCTTCGGCATGGACATCCCGTTTTTTGACTCGGTCCAGGCCGCTCCTCTGATGGACAGCCACACGCGGGGCGAAACCATCACAAAACGCGCGAGCATGGTTATGAATCTGCAAGGCGGCTGCGCCTTCGAAGTGCTGCGTGCCGATTCGTTCGAGCCCGTTGCAGCGTCATGGGAAATCGCCCAAGGCGACCTCGGCATTACGACGGTGCAAATGAAAACACGGGACATCAGAAAAATGCACGCGCACGCCCAGACAATCGCCGGGGAAGACTGCGACGCCAACCTCTCCCAAACGCCTTGGGGAGCGCCCACATTTTACCTCAAAGATCCCGACGGGAATCGCTTCCAAATCCTCGAAGCGGACGATTGGTTTGAAAACAATGGCCACCCCTCTGGAGGTGTTTTAGGCTGCACCGTGGGAGTCTCGAATATGGATAAAGCCTTAGGCCTGTACGCCGATATACTGGGGTTTGATCAAGTGCTTTATGACGAAGTGGGTGTTCAGCCGGATTGGAACCATCTGCCCCATGGATCTGAATCTTTTCGACGCGTGCGCCTGACGCAATCCGCCCCGGGGGCAGGTGGATTTGGACAACTCACAGGTCGTACCTACATCGAATTGGTGGAGGCACAAGAGCGCAAGGGGAAATTCATTTTTGAAGACCGTATTTGGTGTGACATTGGATTTGCTCATCTGGGATTCGATGTCCGAGGTATGGCTGATTTGGGTCAAGCGCTCGACCAAAAGGGCTTCGGTTTTCGCTGCGATACTGCAGACGCTATCGGCATGGGGGAAACGAAAGTGCACTGCACCTACATCGACGACCCGGATGAATGCTGGTTGGAAATGATCGAAGTTCACAAAGTGCCCATCATTGAGAAATGGGGCTTGTTTCTCGATGTCCAAAAACGCGGTGCCGATGAGCCGCTGCCCCGGTGGATGCTGAAAGCCCTGCGTTTCAGTCGCGTCAAGGAAAAGTGATTGGTTACAAATCCTTTACATTGCGTTTACATGATATTCCCGGGCTTAGCGCCAATTTCGTAGCGATAGAGTAGCGCATGAAGAAGAAAATCCTCCTGGTTGACGACGAACCCGATATTCTCGAGCTCATCGGATACAATTTACGCAACGAAGGCTACGAGGTTTCCACGGCGCTCAACGGACGAGAAGGTATTGAGATTGCGCGAAAGGTCAAACCCGACCTCATCATCCTCGACGTCATGATGCCGGAGATGGATGGAATGGAAGTCTGCAACATCATCCGTGCTGATGAAAATTTGGCACATACAACCATCGCGTTTTTGACGGCACGGAGTGAAGACTACAGCCAATTAGCTGGGTTCGATGCTGGAGGAGATGATTACATCACCAAGCCGGTGAAACCCAAAATTCTGATGGGACGTGTCAAGGCTTTGCTCCGCCGATCCAGCCGCTCCACGGTCCAACTGCCGGATGAACGCTTTGGTGTCGCCATCGACCACGACCGCTTTCTCGTCATCCACAATGGCAAAGAGTTGACCCTCCCAAAAAAAGAATTCGAATTGCTCAATTTGCTTTGGTCCGAGCCCGGGAAGGTCTTCACACGGGAAGCCATTCTTTCTCATGCATGGGGAAATGATGTCATCGTCGGAGACCGCACCATTGACGTGCACATCCGCAAATTGCGAAGTAAACTCGGCGACGAGCTGTTCGTCACAGTGAAAGGTGTGGGCTATAAATTTGGTGCGTGAGCCCGGATTCAACTCCCCAAGAACTCGCCCGCAAAACGTCTCCAATCCTCGCTGTGTTGGCGGGAGGGGCAACGTTGGTGTTGCTCCACACCCTGGATGCCATGCACCTCTGGGCATTGGCCATTCTTGCTAGTTTGCTCACGGAGACAGCCAGTTTCATCACCATCGAATGGACCGTTAAAACTCTTTTAAAACGGCGTGTCAAGGACTTGTCTGCCGCCATTTCCCAGTCCACAACTGAACGGGGAAAGGCAATGGAAGAACAGTCGCTCGACGATATTTTGGCCTGGGCCAATAGCCAGATTGCCGACATCAAGAGCCTTCGTGAGAAAGACAATTTCAGAAAGGAATTCATCGGCAACTTGGCCCACGAATTGAAGACGCCCCTTTTCAATATCCAAGGCTATGTTTTGACCCTGCTCGAATCGGATTTGAACGATGAAGATTTGGTTCGACGGTTTTTGAGCAAGGCGAACAAGAATGTTTCTCGGATGACCGAATTGATTGAGGATTTGGATACGATCACCAAACTTGAATCGGATAGCCTTTCACTCACCCTCGCACCGTGCAACATCATTGAAACATGCAAGGAGGCCATTGAAGGCGTGGAGTCAAAAGCGGCTGCGATGGGCATAGGACTCAAATTGGTCTTGCCCACTGAAAATATGGAAAGTCTGCACGTCCTCTGCGGACCGGTGCAGATCATGCAGGTCCTGACCAACTTGCTGGTCAATTCCATCCACTACGGCAAAAAAGGAGGCGTCAGTACGCTGCGATTGGTCAATCAAGGCGAATACGTGACCATTTCTGTGGAAGACGATGGCATCGGCATTGCGGAATCGGATTTGGCTCGCATTTACGAGCGGTTCTACCGAGTAGATAAAAGCCGTTCCCGACATGCCGGCGGTTCGGGATTGGGATTGGCCATTGTCAAGCACATCATCGAGGCCCACGGACAAACCATCGAGGTTCAATCCAAGTTGGGCCAGGGCACCCAGTTTTCATTCTCCCTGGTCAACCTCGATGCCGCCGCCGAAAAGCGCAACATCCGCATCAACCCCGCTGCATCATCCCTGAACCCGCCGCATTGACAAACGGATTTTCCCTTTTTTCTTGTCCGATCGTGGTGGCCGGGCCGTGACCGGGCCATACAGTGAAGCCGTCCGGCAGTTGATACATGACATCTTCGATGCTTTGAACCAAATCCAACGGATTGCACCCGGGCAAATCCGTTCGGCCAACGCTCCCAGCGAACAGCACATCGCCCCCAATTACCCAGCCTTCAGGCTCGCAGACAAATACCACATGGCCTGGAGCATGACCGGGTGTAAACTTCACCTCCAATGCATGCGGCCCGCACGAAATCAATTGGTCCGCAATCAATTCTGGACCCAACTCCGGAAGCGAATCCATGGGTACACCGTATACCGCCGCAGCCCGCGGGGCTTGCTCGTAAGTGGGATCATCCAAGCGATGCAGGCGCGGCTTCACACCCCATTGTTTGTGCACCCAAGCTGCCCCGAGCACATGGTCCAAGTGCGCATGCGTCAGCAGCATTTGCACCACGCGCAACCCCCGCTCCTTGCAAAAGTTTGCAAAGTTTTCTTGCTCGCGCGTGTCGTTCATTCCGGGGTCAATCACCGTCGCATCGCCGTTTCCGTGATCCAACAAATACGTTTGCTCTGAAAACGCATTATAGGTAAAGGTGTGGAGTTCCATGATATCGCACTAAATTCGAATGGTATGCGGTCACAAAGCTATTTCAAACGGGTGGTTTGGAGCATGGTTTTCCTCGGGATGTTCGGGGAATCAACCGGCCAATTTTATGACGGCTCCAACATGCAGTTTGGGAAAAACCGCGTGCAACACCGAACCTTTGAGTGGCAGTACTTACCGACCGAGGATGGCGAAGTGTACTATTACCAAGGAGGTAAATCCTACGCCCAGCGCATCACGGCGCACTTGGAACAATGGATCGATGAAGTGGAAAACCTGTACGACCGGAAGATTGATGGAGCGGTTCAGGTATTGGTGTTCAACAAGCAAGCTGAATTTCGTCAATCCAACATCGGCAGCAACCTGACTCCCGGTGATAATGTGGGAGGGACTGCCGTGCTGGTCGGAAGTAAAATTTTTGTGTACGCAGATGGAATTTGGGCAGCGACCGAACAGCAAATCAAACGGAGCCTTTCGGCGTTACTCTTCAACCAGATGCTGTATGGTGGCAATTGGCAAGAGGCCCTGCGCTCCTCCACTACCGGCTTGGATTTGCCTGAGTGGTTTACCGAAGGGTTGCATTCGTATGTGGCGCTCAATTGGTCATCCCAAGTCGCGATGCACGTGCAAGATGCTGCTCGTTGTCGTGAAATCTTGGAAGCCCATCGGGCAGACCAGAACGCAGCGGCGTGGGTGGGGCATGCGGTATGGAAATACATCGCCGATGTTTTCGGAGAAGGGGTCATTGCCAACGCTTTGTACATGATTCGGGTTTCCAACAGCTTAGAAAAGGGCCTACAGTATGCAACAGGTATGGGCTTGGCTCAATTGCTCGAAGAGGCGAGTCGCTACCACCTCGAAGCCACACCATCTTCGGATTTGCTGCCACCTCTTGCCACCCGTAAAGATCTCCGCAAGGCCCGGAAACTGACCGGCGATATCACCATTCCAGTTTCCGAAGAAGGTGAGATTCGGGCATTTTCCGTTCACCCGGATGGTGTGCACGTGGCTTGGGCAGTGGACGAGCGAGGACAATTGCAGGTTTGGTACGGAAACCACCAGACCGGAGAGTTTCGCCGGATTGGAAAGCACGGGCACAAAATTGACCGAATCCAAGACCGAACGCAACCGGCAATGGCTTGGCATCCCAACGGTTCGATTTTAACCTACGCCATCGAGCAGGGCTCGCGCAACCTCATTTATTCTGTGGACCTGAATTCGTTCGAAGCCATCGAAAAGGAGGTGTTCAGAATTGACAAGATTCTCTCCATGGCCTATGCCCCCGATGGCATGTCCATGATCTGGAGTGGAGTCACGAATGGCCAATCGGATTTGTATCGGTATCAGGTGCTCGGAAACAACCACGTTGCCTTGTGGTCAGATCCCTTCGACGACCTGAACCCCGTATTTTCCGATGACGGCGCGACCGTATGGTTTTCCTCGAACCGTCCCCGCGCAGACGTGAATTACGCTCACACATTGGGCGAACCCTTGAGATCTGCCCACGATATCTTCGCGTTGTCATGGAACGCGGAAATTCCAGCCCTTATCCATTGGGTGGAAACACCGGATCGGGATGAACGTTGGCCTCAAGTCCAGCCCGACGAGCACATCACCTACCTGGTCGAATGGGGCGATGGACACCAAGAACGATGGACTTCATGGCGTGACAGTGCCGTAGCTTACATCGATACGACGGTCCATTACCGTTGGTTTACTCAACAACGTCTGGCGGAGCGGCTCGAACTGCCGGCCGCCTCGCACCAGTGGATTCCCGCTTCTCAATCCGTGGGATACACACACCAACTCAAACGTCACCTGTTTTGGGTTGAAGCTTCAGAAAACCGGGACGGCTGGCTGGAGTCTTCCCCCAAAGAAAAC
>JBMSHA010000031.1:0-11438 GCA_049416245.1 Flavobacteriales bacterium
CCCTCACCTTGCCGGTGCAGCGGTACATTTTCGAAGGCCGAATCACCGACGTCTATGGTGCCCGCAATGGTTATCGCATGGCACCGTACCACCGCGCCGACATCAGTGCAACCCTCACCCCCGATCGAAAGAAAAACCGGGATTCCGAAAAAACACGCGACCTTCGCGCCGGATCAACCTGGACTTTTGGCTTCTACAACGTCTACAACCGCATGAACCCCTACTTCATCTATTTCTCGAATGAAGGCGACTTGAATGCCGGCACATTGGACTTGCAGGCCAATCAAGTCAGCCTCTTCCCCATCATCCCATCTGTCACTTGGAATTTTAAGTTCTGATCGGGCATGCGGGAACTCTGGAAACTCAACCCCCTCATACGCCGATACCCTCATCTGCTATTGGGAGGAATCGCCTTCATTTTCTTCACCAACGTGTTTGCCGTTTACGCACCCTCCCTCATCGGTGAGGGCGTGAACGCGTTGAAACAGCTGGATGCTTCTACGCTCGAGCCCTTGCGCTCAGGCCAAACCGCCGAAGAGGTCTTCGCCAAACCCATCACCCCGTCCTACCCACCCACACTCGATTGGATTCGAAATCACCTGGGAACGTCCAAAAACCAAAACGCATCGGGAGACCAATTGACCTCAGCGGCATCTGCACGCCAATGGATGGCGCGATTGGCTGCGTGGCAAGCGGTACTTTTCTTGCTCGCATACGTCATCAAGGGGGTTTTTCTCTTTTTCACACGCCAAACCATCATCGTCATGTCTCGGCGCATCGAATTTGACCTCAAAGGCATGATTTTCGATCAATACCAGCGATTGGATGCATCATTCTACAAATCCCACGACACCGGGGATCTGATGAACCGCATCAGCGAGGATGTCAGCAAAGTACGCATGTACCTCGGCCCGGCCATCATGTATACCTTGAACTTAACCATGCTCATCTTTCTGGTGGTCATTGTCATGGTTTACATCGATTGGAAACTGACCCTTTTTGCGCTGATGCCGCTGCCTTTGATGTCCGTGGGCATCTACTTTGTGAGTGCCCGAATCAACCGGCAAAGCGAAGCCGTGCAGCGCCAACAATCCGGTTTGAGCACATTTGTACAGCAACACATTGCCGGCATCCGGGTATTGAAATCCTTCCAGCGCGAGCATGATGCTGCCCAGCGCTTTGAAAATGAGGCCAATCAGTACAAAACCAATGCCCTGAACCTCGTCAAAACCGAGGCGCTGTTTATGCCCATCATCGTCATGTTGGTGGGCCTCAGCACGATTTTAACCATCTACGTTGGCGGTCAACGGGTGATCGCCGGCGAACTCGAAATTGGGCACATCTTCCAATTCGTATTTTATGTGAATTTGCTTACTTGGCCGTTTGCCTCTGTGGGTTGGGTCACGTCATTGGTTCAGAAGGCCGAGGCCTCTATGGAGCGAATCAACAGTTTTCTCGAGGCCAAACCTGAAATCCAATCTCCCACGGAGGGAACTGCCATAGCAGACAACCAATTGGAGAGCATTGCGTTCGAAAACGTCTCATTCACCTATCCGGAAACCGGCATTCAGGCGGCTACGAACATCAACTTCAGCATCCGACCTGGCGAAATCGTAGCGGTGACCGGCCGAACAGGCAGTGGCAAATCCACCATCGCCCAACTTGCGCTGCGCATTTTTGACCCCCACGAAGGCTGCATCAAATTGAACAACCATCCCTTACAAGAATGGGACCTATCCGCATTCCGGGCAATGACAGGTTACGTACCGCAAGAAGTGTTTTTGTTCTCTGACACCATCGAGCGCAACATCGCCTTTGGTGTTCGGGAAGGACATTTGGCGGAACACGCCGTTCAAGAAGCGGCAGTGGCTGCGCACGTAGCGCACAACATCGAAGCATTTGATGACGGATATGCAACCCTGTTAGGTGAACGCGGAGTCAACCTGAGTGGAGGCCAGAAGCAACGTATATCGATTGCTCGAGCCTTCATCAGGAATCCACAGTTCTTGGTGCTCGATGACTGCCTCTCTGCGGTCGACACTGAGACCGAAGAAACCATCATGTCTTCCATTCGGCAACGCGGAAAAGACGCGGCAGTGCTGATTATCAGCCATCGCATCAGCAGCATTCGCGGAGCCGACCGGGTACTGGTCATGGACCAAGGCCGCATCGTTGAAGCTGGGGCGCCAGAAGAATTACTTCGTGCCGGTGGACTCTACGCACGCATGGTTGAACAACAGAGTCAGCAACAAGCAGACTCCTCCCACTAATTGGGGCACGGATCACCGAAGACCGCCAAAAACCCGAGCAAGTCCGTTACGTTCACAACACCATCGGCGTCAAAGTCTGCCATGCAATTCACTTCACAACCGAATTCACCTAAATACACCAGCAGATCCGCTACCGAGATGGCGCCGTCACTGTTGAAATCGCCCGGGCAACCCAACTCCTCTGTCTCGTCAATGGCTCCATTGCAATTGTTATCCAAGCCTTGACCGGTTCCCGGTGCTCCCGGATAGACGGTCGCAGCGCCGTCATTGCAATCCTCTGAATTCGCGACAAATCCAGCCGGTTGTGCACAGGCCATGGTCGTTGCTTCGGGATTTCCATATCCGTCAGCATCCGCATCCGCAAACCAGGTGACTCCCGGATCGACGGAGAAGGAAAACGACTCCTTCACGGTGTTCGTGCCGGCACTTAATTCAATGGTCAGGGAGTACGGTCCGCTCAACCCAGCCAAGCCCGAAACCGAAAAGACGAAACTTCCCGGCCCATCGATGGATTCAGGAAAATCAATCAGCGTAGCGCCTGAAGGCAAATCCGGAATGCTCAGCGCGTACGGCGGCAACAGCCCCTCCAATACTTCCACAAATACCACGACATCATCCTCCACACACACTTCAGAATTGACCACCTCGGTTTCCATAAAGCGTGGGCGTACGACGAACATACCGCCCTCGATGGAAGTCAACACCACATTGCCCGATTCGAAATAGGGATACGTCGACCAAGACCCTGAAAATTGGGCCGCATTGCTCGTGGGGTCTACATCAAAAAAACCAATTTCCGTCAACTCACCTGCAGCCACATCCGTCAATTGCAACATCCGCAATCCCGCGCGATAGTTGGCCTGAAAAAGCAAATTCCCTACGACGTATTGATTGTGATCGATCGCCGCTACATCGGCAAAATGTTCCCCAATGAGCACGGGATTCGTCAAATCCTGCACATCAAAAATCAGCGTCCTCGTATTGAATCCTTGGTTTTGTTCATCCAATTCATCGCCCAGCAAAAGGTATTTGTGGTCCTCGGTCAACCAACACTGGTGAGTATAGGAATAATCATAATTCGTGATGCTAATGGATGCGATATCGGAAGGATCTGTGATGTCCAGGATGGCAAGCTTGTTGGCATTGGCACAAAATGCCAATGGTTTGCCCACGAAATCCGCATCCGGGCCTTCGTACACTACCGCCTGTGCATCGTGGGTGTATCCAGCTTCCCCATAATCGCCCACCAAAATCGGATTCGCAGGTTCACTTACATCGAATACCACGAGACCACCGCCAGCCAAATTCGTTCCAACGGCGTATAACAAAGCCGATTCTTCATCGATCACCACATTGTGTGCATCTGAAAAAACCGACACCCAGGTGGTCGGTTCCAGCGTGGTCGGAAAACTGGTCAAATCGCGCAACTGATTCAAATCAAGCACCTGCAAACCATGCCCATTGGCCTCTGAAACGACATAAACATGATCCTGATAAACCTTCATGTCTCGCCAGGTACTGCTGCTGGTTTGTGTCGCCATGAATGCTGCCAAAAACGGATTGGTTGGATCCGACAAATCCACCATCGCCAGCCCTTGCCGCTCCCCCATCAATGCATACTCCACGCCCGTCACCGGGTCCGTCCATCCCCATACATCATTGGCTCCGGTGCCGGAAAGTTCTGCATTGGACATCGATGATAGCAAATCCATCCTGTCACATGGAAATCCATCGGCAAAGCCGCCTTCGCAAGGTGTTTGGGCAAAAACGAAAGCCGCGGGCGACAGCAGAAAAACCGCGACAACCCAACGGAGGGCAGGAATTGAAATGAGGGAAGGACTAGCAAATGACATGGCAGTATGGGATGCTTTTTGAGGCGAAACACCTACACCTCAAGGTAAGGCTTTCACGACATAAACAACAAAACCCGCTTTGAGGTTGTTTCTGTGGCATGGCAGAACGATACCTGATTACCGGCGGAACGGGGCTGATTGGAGAAGCACTTACCTCCCATTTACTCCAGCGGGGGCATGAAGTGCACGTCTTATCGAGAACTTCAAGACCATCAAATCGTTCGAATCTCAGGTTTTTTGAATGGAATCCTGCGGCAGGCAATATCGATATGCGCGCTTTCGAGGGCATTGATTCGGTGATTCACTTGGCCGGAGCGCCTGTGGCTCAACGCTGGACTCCAGCGCACAAAGACCGCATCTTGACCAGCCGCTTGGAATCGGCCGCGACACTCATCCAAGCCATTGCAGCGCTGCCGAGCGAGGATCGCCCAAAATCCTGTGTTAGCGCCAGTGCCATTGGCCTCTATCGAGACAGCGACGCGTGGCAGACCGAGGAGGATGCGCCAGCCGATGGCTTTCTGAGTGAGGTGGTTCAATCGTGGGAATCGAGCGTCGAACAGCTGCCCTCGCTGGGGGTGCGTATGGTGAAACTCCGGATTGGACTGGTCTTGACGAAAAACGGAGGTATGCTGGGCAAACTATTGCCCGTTTTCAGATGGGGCCTCGGCGCGGCCGTGGGAAATGGCCAGCATTGGCAGTCGTGGATTCACGTAAGCGATGTGGTGCGCATGATGGAATGGGCCGCACAAAACACCGAAGTTTCAGGAACATTCAATGCCGTGGCGCCAAATCCGGTTTCAAATGACGCGCTCAGTCGTGCCATTGCCGCAGCCTGTAAACGACCTTATTGGGCACCAAATGTTCCGGCTTGGGCGTTGAAATTTGCTTACGGAGAAATGGCGTCCGTTGTGTTGGCCTCGCAAAAGGTGGATTGCAGCAAAGTGCAGGAAGCGGGTTATACGTTCGAGTTCAACGACGTTCAGTCGGCCCTGATCGATGTGATTCGATGACATAAAAAAACGGGCCAGCCCGAAGGCCAGCCCGTTCGTCTGTCAATCGGTCTGAGAATCAATTAACCAGAAACATTTTTTGAATGCTGCGTGTCGCTTCGGTTACGCGGACGATGTACGTACCCGCTTTCCAAGCTTCCACAGTCACGGTTGCGTTTGATGTGTTCAATGTCGTTTCCATCATCAAACGTCCTGTAGCATCCCATACTTGCAATGATGATCCCGCGCTCCAGTCACCTTGGATGTTCAAAACACCCGCCTGCACCGGATTCGGGAAAATCTCCATACCCATAGAGGCCTCTTCGTCAATGCTGTTCGGGGTCGGCGGCAACAAAACCGCGTCGATCACGTGTACCACGCCGTTGTCAGCTGCGATGTCCGCAACAATGACCATCGCGTTATTGATCATCACACCTTCCGCTGTGATGGATACCGTCACATCTTCTCCGAGCAACGTTTCGATCATTTGACCGTCAGTGAGGTCTGTGGAGTAAGCTGCCGCGCCCACAACGTGGTATTGCAAAATCTCACCGAGGTTTGGCAACGCCAACAAATCCTCAGCAGTGATTTGCAACGCTTCCGTCAAGGCAACCACGGCCGCATCGTTAGGTGCAAAAACCGTAAACGGTCCATCTCCGTTCAATGCATCCACCAAGCCGGCTTGAATTACAGCCGCTTCGAGCAACGTGTGATCGTCGCTGTTGACAATCACATCCACAACTGTATTCGTTTGAGGGGTCGGCGGCAACAAGACCGCGTCGATGACGTGCACCACGCCGTTGTCAGCTGCGATGTCCGCAACTGTGACCATCGCATTATTGATCATCACTCCTTCCGCTGTGATGGATACCGTCACATCTTCTCCGAGCAACGTTTCGATCATTTGACCGTCAGTGAGGTCTGTGGAGTAAGCTGCCGCGCCCACAACGTGGTATTGCAAAATCTCACCGAGGTTTGGCAACGCCAACAAATCCTCAGCAGTGATTTGCAACGCTTCCGTCAAGGCAACCACGGCCGCATCGTTGGGTGCAAAAACCGTAAACGGTCCATCTCCGTTCAATGCATCGACCAAGCCCGCTTCAATTACAGCCGCTTCGAGCAACGTGTGATCGTCGCTGTTCACGATGATGTCCACTACGGTGACGGCAGGAGGCGCAGGGTTAACCGTGATTGTGGCGACCATACCGTTGGCAGCATGCGAACCAATCGAACAATCGTAATTGTATACGCCTTCCAAAGTAAATGTGTGCGAACCGAGGCACACACCTTCAGCATTCCCGCTGACAGCAGGAGTAGAGAACGTTTCCGGGTTGTTCCAAACATCGCCGATCGTGCTTGTCACGCCATTCACATCGTGAAATCCGTCGACGTTCACCCAAACCACGGTTTGTCCCGCTTCAATTTCGAGGGCGGAAGGAGTGTACATGAAGCTTGACGCTTCCACAACGACGCCTTCAACACCACAAGGATTGTCTTGTGCGACTGCAGTAGTTGCGAGTCCGGCCCAGACGAGGCCCATGAAGTAAAAAACTTTTTTCATTCTAAACAGGTTGTTTCTCTTATTAAACCCAATCAGCCTTAGAAGGTTCATAAAGGGGTTGAAATGAATTGTTAAATCACACCCCGATGACTCCCAATCCTGAAACAAACGCCCCGATTCACATTCATTGGATGCGCAGGGACATGCGACTTGCAGACAACCGTGCGTTACACGCCGCAGCAGAGTCAGCAATCCAAGCCCGAGGTCAAGTGCTGATTGCATTCATTTTCGACAGCAACATCCTTAAAAAACTGGATAATCCGAACGACCGACGTGTGGCCTTCCTGCATCGAACACTGAACAACATTGATGAGAAACTTCAAGCCACAGGAACGGGTTTGCTGGTAGGATACGGAGACCCTGAAGAGGTATGGAAACGGTGGACCGATCACTTTCACAAAATCGGAACCCCCATCCATTCCGTTCATGTTGGTCGGGATTACGAACCTTACGCGCAAGAACGCGACCGCAACCTTGCAGCACAATTCCAATCCGCAGGCATCGTGTTCAAAGGCATCAAAGACAGCGTGATTTTCGAAAAAAGCGAGGTGGTAAAAGACGACGGCAAGCCCTACACCGTCTTTACACCGTATAGCAAAAAGTGGCGCAAGGCGCTCCAGCCTTCCGACTATGCGTGCGTTTCTTCCGAGGCATTATTGGCATCTGCGCTAAAGGTGGCTCGCGAGACCCTCGACTTCTCGCCAATGCCTTCCCTAGCTTCCATGGGATTCGCATCCCAACATGCAGAGGACTTTATGCCAGATTCCGCCATTGACCCCGGAATTTTATCGGAATACGGTGCCAAACGAGATTTCCCCTCCGTGCGCGGCACGAGCAGAATTTCGCTGCATTTGCGATTCGGTACGGTCGGCATCCGCGAAGCACTTCGAGCGGGTTTGCAACACAGTGAAAAATGGACGACCGAATTGATTTGGCGCGATTTCTACCAAATGATCTTGTACCATTTTCCGCATTCCGCAGAGAACAGTTTCCGACCGGCCTACGACGCCATTCCATGGGTCAACGATGAAGCTCACTTTGAAGCGTGGTGTCAAGGCCGTACGGGCTACCCGCTTGTGGATGCCGGAATGCGTGAATTGGTCACCACTGGATTCATGCACAATCGTGTACGCATGGTGGTGGCGTCGTTCTTGTGTAAACACCTCCTGACGGACTGGCGCTGGGGCGAGCGGTTCTTTGCTCGCCATTTGCTCGATTTTGATTTGGCCTCCAATGCTGGCGGTTGGCAATGGGCCGCAGGTTCCGGATGCGATGCCGCGCCTTACTTCCGGGTCTTCAACCCGACCGCCCAACTCGAGAAATTCGATAAAGAATTCCGCTATGTGCGCAAATGGGTGCCGGAATATGGAACGAGTGCGTATCCAGAACCCATTGTGGATCATGCCACTGCAAGGAAACGGGCCATAGAAACATACCAATCCGTCCTGAAACCGGCATAGCCAAACGCGTGCAAAAGCGTACCTTCGGGACATGGCGGGATTGGAATCCATACGCGTGTTGGAATTGGCTAGCGTTTTGGCCGGCCCGTTGGCTGCGACCGCACTGGCAGAGCGCGGTGCACAGGTAACCAAAGTCGAGCGACCACCGCATGGCGACGTCACGCGATCTTGGAAAACCGCCTCGGAAAGCGAGCAGGCCGACACCTCCGCTTATTACGAAAGCGCCAACGGGGATAAAACCCTGATTTGGCAAGATTTGAATACGCCAGAAGGAGGCAAGTGGCTTGACGGCCAACTCGCAGTGCACGATGTGCTCATCCAAAATTTCAAAGCTTCCGACCTCGAGAAATTCAACCTGGAGCCCGAGAAACTCGCCAAACGCTACCCGCACTTGATCCATGTGCGTTTGGTTGGCTTCGCGGATGCCCCGGAACGCCTTGCATACGACGTGGTGGTTCAGGCGGAAACCGGATTCATGCACATGAACGGATTTGAAGATCGCCCGCCGGTTCGGATGCCCGTTGCGTTGATGGATGTGTTGGCATCGCACCAAATCCGGATGGCGGTGCTCGAGGGATTGTTGGAACGGGCGAACGGCGGGGTTGGATTTTATGCAGAGGTGTCGCTTCAAGCCAGCGGCATCACGGCTTTGGTCAACCAAGCCACCAATCACCTCATCGCCCATTCGAACCCCACCCGCAACGGAGGGCTTCACCCAAACATCGCACCGTACGGAGATCTGCTGGTATGTGAAGACGGCCATGTGGTGCTCGCCGTGGGAAACGACCGGCAATTCGAAAGCCTGTGCCAAACGCTCGAAGCCTATCATTTACCTGAGCAAACTGCATACAAAACAAACCAACAACGCGTTCGGAACCGGAATCGTTTGATGGTGGAATTGAATGCAGCCGCGATGGGATGGAAAAAAGAGACCTTGGAAAGTCAACTCCGGCAAGTCGGTGTGCCGGCCGGGGTGGTTCGCTCCGTCGCAGAAGTATTTGAATCGGGGAGTTCGGGGTGGGATTGGACGGTTGAAAATCCTTCAGGCTTGCGCCGCCCGAAGGCGGTGGGGTACACCGTTGATCGCTTCCGCTAAGCAGTGAGCGCCCTGGGACCGCGCACCAGGAACCACGGATTCAACAACTCCGGTCGGTTGTAGGTCAATGCCTGTTTTGTTTCCCAGTTCATCACATGGCAACCCGCTGCCATACAAACCGCTTGGCCCGCGGCGGTATCCCACTCCATGGTGGGCGCAAATCGCGGGTAGCAATCGGCAAATCCAGCGGCTACCATGCACAATTTGAGTGAACTGCCTTTGGAAATCAATTCCACTGTGCCGTGGTGGTCTCGCAGCGATTCGATGTATTCTTCCGTTTCGGAGGACATGTGGCTGCGGCTTGCCACAGCCGTGAATGGCCGATCCGGTTGGGGCAAAGGCAACGGCACACCGGCCTGCATCCATTCCTCAGGAGAGGCATCGGGTCCACACCCATCCGATCGAAACGCTCCGATGCCTTGAGCTCCGAAGTACATTTCGCCTCGCGCGGGGACCAAGACTACCCCCATCACCGGTTCGCCAGCATCGACCAAAGCGATATTGACGGTGAACTCCCCATTGCGCTTGATGAATTCCTTGGTGCCGTCAATGGGGTCGACAATCCACAGACGTTTCCATGCAGCGCGCTCAGCATAGGCGATGGACTTGCCTTCCTCGGACAGCAACGGAATTGATGTCGAATCGAGTTGCGCTTTGATCGCGTGGTGCGCAGCGACATCAGCTCGTGTCAGCGGGCTGTCGTCGCCTTTCATCGTGACATCAAAATCCCCCGACTCGTAAATGGACATGATTTCACGTCCAGCAACCAATGCCGCATTCACAGCCGTTTTCATTAAATCGTGCATCATACTGGAAATTCAATGCCGACCGAATCACCTTCTGCAACGGTCAAACGGTCCGAACGCAACCAAGGGTTCAGAATTTTCAACGCCTTCAAATTGGAACCTGCTTCTTTCGAGAATTGTGCCAAGTCGTCTAAAGATGATTTAGCCCAAACCGTTCGCGTCACATACGGTGCATATAGCGCTTCAGGATCGATTGAAAACCCGAATGAAGCGGGGTCTTCAAAGATGGCTTTGATGGCCAACAAACGATAGACGTAGCGCGCTGTTTCCGAATTCAAATGCAAATCCCAATACGCCTCCACGCCTTGCTCTTCGAGCTCCCGGCGAACTCCGGCCTTGCCCATGTTGTACGAAGCCGCTGCTAGCGCCCATGAGCCGAACTCCTCCTTGGACTCGAGCAAGTAATCGCATGCCGCACGCGTCGCTTTTTCGACGTGATACCGCTCGTCCACTTCTTTGGATACGGTCAAACCATATTGGGGTGCGGTTCCCTTCATAAATTGCCAGAATCCAGCAGCGCCCGCCGGCGACACCACTTGGTCCAGTCCACTCTCAATGATGGCCAAGTATTTCAGGTCATCCGGCAGCCCTTTCTCCTTCAAAATGGGCTCGATGACCGGAAACCAGCGTGCCGCGCGTTTGAAGTACAGCATGGTGGAACTGTGATGATAAGTATTCACGACCAGCTCGCGATCGTATTGTTCACGGACACCAAACGCACCCAGGGGCACCCCTTCCCCCGCTAAGTCTTCCTGAGCGGGCAACTCGGGGGCTTTGTTTTGAATCCAATTTTGATGGCCAGGGAGAGGCTGCGGACTTTGCGGGCTGGTAGCCGAACTCGAAAGCACAGCAACAAAAATGAGCAAAGCTCCGGCCTTCAACATCGAGCTTACAGGGAATTTAAGATCCTTCTTTTGGGGCATGCGTTCTGCGGTTTTCGCAGCGTCAATTTAGCTCTGAAGCCTCGGGTTCAAAACAAAATTTATGCGAATACCTGGTGCGTTTTCCACATTCAATCGAACGGCCAATCCGACGCATTCAGCATCGGTGCGACCGCGTCCTTATCCGATAAAAATGGACCGCCCTCTGGCATCACAAAACCATCGGGCTGCCAGTTCACACCGATGCTCGGATCATTCCAACGAATCGACCCTTCAGCCTGGGGTGCATACAATGCCGTGCACCGGTATTCCACAACTGCATGATCCGTCAACGCCAAAAAGCCGTGCGCAAACCCCGCAGGAATCCAAAGTTGACAGCCGTTGGCATCGGAAAGCTCGCACGCATACCAATGACCGCGGGTAGCGGATGAAGCGCGAACATCGACCGCCACATCCCAAATTTTGCCAGACGCCGCCCTCACCAATTTGCCTTGCGCGTGAGGCGCTCGCTGGAAATGCAAC
>JBMSHA010000032.1:0-11201 GCA_049416245.1 Flavobacteriales bacterium
CTGCCGGGGTTTGATAACGCGGGGTGGAATCAAGGCCCCGGTGGATTTGGTTACGGTGACGGTGATGATGCCACAATCCTCAGTGAAGCCGATTTCGTTTTCATTCGAAAATCCTTTGAAATCGAATCCATCGAAGAATTGGGATACGTCTCGCTCGCCATGGATTACGATGACGGATTCATCGCGTATCTCAACGGCCATGAGGTGGCTCGTTCGAATTCCATGATCGGGCTGGAAGGGAATGTTGGAGATTTTGCGAATGAATATGTTGAGGCGGTGCTCTACGCGGGAGGACAACCTGAGCAATGGCTGTGGGACCCAACGGACTACGCGGGCTGGTTGCAAACCGGCGAGAATGTGTTGGCCGTTCAAGTCCATAATTTCAATGCGAACTCATCAGACCTCAGCATTCGTCCATTCCTTGGTTTGACTTTTCACGAGGAAACGCAATCCGCCGGGCCCAATCCACCCGAGTGGTGGCCGCAATTTCAAGGTTACTATCATGTTCCCTTCCAAATCAGCCCCGGCGAATCGATCACGTTGGCGGATGATGCCGGCAATGTCATTGACGCCTTGCCCATTCACCCGGAACTACCGCAGGGATACACGGTGGGTCGAGTGGAGGGAAGCACCGAGGATTGGTGCATTTTTGACACCCCCACACCGGGTGAATCCAATGCGGGTTCTACCTGTTTGACCAACATCGAGCCCAACCCGGTTGTAACGTTCCCTTCAGGATGGTACAGCGGCGTCATTTTCATCAACCTTTCGGCGAATTCAAGCGATCAAGTGGTCCGGTATACCCTCAATGGGGATGTGCCCGATGAGAATTCCGAAGTTTTTCCGGCGACCGGTCTGATGATCGATGAAACCACTTCCTTAAGCATGAAAGCGTGGGGAGCCTCAGGCGAAACATTGCCGAGCGACGTGGTAGATGAGATCTACATCATGGACGAATTCACGCCAGATTTACCGACATTCTCCATTGTCACCGATGAGGATCATTTGTGGGATTGGAACACGGGAATTTACGTGATGGGACCCAACGCTTCAGCGGAATACCCGCATTTCGGGGCCAACTTTTGGGAACCTTGGTCAAAGCCAGCTAGACTGCAATTCTTCGATGCCAACCAGATCGTGCAAGCTCGTGAAAAATTGGACCTGGAGATTCACGGAGGTTGGTCTCGGGCGGAGCCGCAGCGATCATTTCGCCTCGACTTCAAAAACGAGCTCAGCGGAGATTTCGATTGGCCCGTTTTTGCTCCCGTGAACCCCATCGCGTCATTCAACAACCTCAACCTTCGAAACGGCGGTCAACAAAGTTGGGCCACAAAATTTCAAGATGGGCTCATCAGTACCCTCGCCAACGAAACCCACACCCTCGCCAGTGCATGGCAACCTGCTCATTTGTACCTGAACGGTGAGTATTGGGGTTTGTATGCCGCGCGAGAAAAGACGGATGAACACTTCATTGCCGATCATTTTGGGACCGACCAAGCGGAGGTCGATTTGGTTGGCCCATTTGCCGTACTCAATGGATCGGATGCCACCTTGATCGCAGCTTCGAATGTTCTCATGAGCACACCGGCGAACAGCGCGGGTTTTTATTCGCTATTTGCTGAACACTTCGACATCGAGAATTACATCGATTATTTCGTTTTTGAGACCTACACGCAGAATACGGATTGGATCGGGATTGCTTGGGGATTGAACAATGTCAAAGCCTTCAGGGCAGGTCCCGATCATCCTTGGCGTTACTTGCTCTATGACACCGACGCGAGTTTCGGATTTTTCGGTGCTGGCGTTTGGCAGAACTTCATCGAATCAGCGCGCAATCCGGGCTTCCCCAACTTGCACAGCAATTTGTTCGATAGGGTTTTAGACAATGACACATTCCGCCATCAGTTCGTCAACCGATACGCGGATTTGGTGAACACCATGTTCCAAACGAGTTCCTTCAACCCAAGAGTGGCAGCAGCCAAAACCCTCATCGAGGATGCCATGAATTACCACATTGACCGATGGAATTCTCCGGCAACCACGACCGCATGGCTGAACGCCATCAACAACATGACCACGCACAACGCCAACCGGATTCAATCCGCTAGGTCGCACTTGATGGACAGTTTTGGGCTGCCTGAGGCGCATGAATGCACGCTAGAAGTTTTTCCCCCTTTGGCCGGAAAGGTACGGGTGAACACCATCGTCCCCGGGCCGCTGCCGTGGGACGGAATCTACTTCGAAGGATGCCCCATTGAATTGCAGGCCATTGCTGAACCCGGTTGGATGTTCGATCAATGGGACGCGAACGCCCACGTTGCCACCGGAGACTTGGCGCAATTCGAATCCTTGGATGTGGTGGCGCTCCACAGCGACGACCTTTACCGCGCTCGATTCGAGCCTTGTCCTGAGGATGCTGCCGCGTCGATTGTTGTAACCTCTTCGAGCTTGAGTGTTACCACTGAAAATGTGCCCTTCATCGATTCCATTGCCTGGTCATTGAACGGCATCACCGTGGGTACAGGTGCAAATTGGATCCCAGCCACGGCGGGCAATTATTCAGCTACGGTCTTGTTCGATGGCTGTTCGGTGCACACCGAGGAGGTCTACACGGGTTCGATGGATGTTGGGCTTGTTCACACCACCACCCCATTCATGACGCTCGCACCGAATCCGGCATCAACCGCCGTTGAGGTTAGGTGGAACGGCAACCAAGACCTGACAGTCCGAGACGCCACAGGGCGCTTGATTCGAGAAATCCGCGCCTCCTCGGTGCAGGCGCAATCCATTTCGATTTTGGATGTAAGCAAATGGCCCGAAGGCATGTATTTCATGCACTCCGGGCCATTCAGTAAAAAGCTCGTTATTCAGCGGTAAGCTCAGGAATTGACTTCCTTGCGGCGGCGTTGGTCTTCCGAGAAAGCGTCCAAGCCTTCTGCCGTTCCTTCCGCGCTCTTCTTGGTGTCCAATCGGCGCATTTCGTCGAACAAGGCGTCGGCACGATCGTAATCCTCCAACCAAATGTTGGCGTAAATCAAGTTGATGTAAAGAAGCCCTGCCATCTTGGCATCGATGCGGGCTTTTTTGTCGTCAAAGTCCGCTTCAGAAAGCACCTTTTCCCACACCGCCACGCAGCTGCGGATGCCTTCCATCGCCTCTTCCGGGCGATCCAAATACTTTTCCATGGCCATCGTCATGTCCAATGCCGCAGTATTCAAATCCGTGTAGTCTACCTTTTTCGTGGTCTTCGCATGGTAAACCGTCATCGGACGCGTTTTCTTCGAAAAGCAGTAACGGTCATTCAAGATGTTGTTGATGGCCACCATGCCCGCCTCGACAGACATTTGGCTCAATCGGTTGTTCACCGAGGATTGATTCCACGCTTTGTTCAATTGGCTTTGCGAAGTGTACTTATCGCTGGTGTATGTGGTGAAATCCTCTGAAGACGTCAGTACCTCATCCACCACAACCGATCCGTCAGGCAACTGCAACGTGTAGCGCAGCGGTTGACGGTACTTCATCGTGCGGTAATATTTGTACGATACGTTGCCCTCCTTATCCTTGATTTCTTGCTTTCCTTCTTCAGGAGCTGAACCTTCAAAGTATTGGATTTCAATGGTTACTGTAGCACCATCTGAAGTGCGCGTCAACCCTTGCAGGTCAATTTTCGAACCAATGATACCGGGCTCAAAGATGCGCTCTGTCGCTACGGGCTTGGTAGGTAAGACCAATTCGGGCTTCTTTTCATCCAACAATGCACGCTCCAGAATTTTGGCTCCCGTGCCTTTTGAGTTGTACTCCTCCATGGCGGCGTCGTAATTCTCTTGGGCCATTTGGGTATCGATTTCCCATTGTGCCAACTCGGCTTCGAATTGATCTTTGTATGTTTGGTTAACAACGACGTTGTACGTTGAAATTTCGGCCGGAAGGGGCTCACTTGGGCGGCTGATGTATTCAACCTGAACCGTTTCACGTTGAACGTTTTGCGCATGGGTGACTGCCGCAGTCAGCAATACGAGGGCTAATGTGAAAATTCGCATAAGTTTCAATTTTGGTCAAATTTATGTTGAATGTGCTTTGAATGATTCAAGCATGCACGATTTTGAACCTGTTCATGCCACAATTTGTAACTTAGGGTATGCGAAGAGCCCAATTCATTCGAGGATCTGCCATTGTTGGGGCCGCGGCCATCATCCCCCGATTTCTGACCGCCGGTTCCGGCATGTTCGAAGTTTCCGGCGAACGGAAGGTTGCTCAAATCCTCAACGCAAAGCGCAGCATGGTCCAAAACGTTCCCGTATTGCGTGCTTTTGCCGGCGGTAAAAATGACTTGGTTTCACCCTTTGTAATGCTGGATGAATTTGGACCGCTTGATGTGGATCCAGGGACCATTGGCATGGACATCCAAGCGCATCCGCATGCTGGGGTAGTCCCGACGACGTATCTCGTCAAAGGCAGCGGGCGGCACACGGACAGCATGGCCAACGACATCGTATACCACGAAGGCCAATACATGCTCTTTAACTCCGGACGCGGCGCCATCCATGAAGAAGTAAGCGACGAACAATTGCGCAACCATGGCGGCATTGTCCACGGATTCCAAATTTGGCTCAATCTCCCGGCGAAGGAGAAATTTTGCACTCCGGCTACTGCCATTCACAATCCTGAAAAACTTCCGATCATCGAAACAGATGATTACTGGGTCAAGGTGCTCATCGGGAGCCTTTTTGGACAATCCTCACCGACGGAAACGTACACCCCAGCTTTCTACTATCACATCAAAATCCAACCCAACGGACGGTTGGACATTCCGGTGACTTCCGGACACAACGCCTTTGTTTATGTTGTGAACGGGGAATTGGAGTTGGAGGGACGTCACGCCTTGAAAGATGAACAGTTAGCGTTGTACGAGCGTGAAGGAGATCGATTGCGTTACCATTCGGCTCAAGGTTGCGAATTCTTGTTGTTGGGTGGGCAACCGCTCGATGAACCGGTGGTCTCGTATGGCCCCTTTGTCATGAACACGCAGGACCAAATCAACCTGTGTTTTCAAAATTACCGGGCGGGCCGGATGGGAGAACTTTGAGTTTTATCAAGGTTGTTGCTCCCAAATGCTCCACTCATAGGGTCCGAGCTCTCGGGAAGCGCCTGCAGAGTACAAGGTTCCGCTGATGGCATCGGCCCATTCTTCTTGCCAACCCGCTGGAACATTCACGCTCTGAGCCGTTGATCGGCAATTGACAGCGATCCACAACGTCTTATTATCCAGCGACCGTGTGAAGCTCACCACATCGTTGTTGCTCGCGTCGGAGAGGGCACCCCTTCGCGCCTCCGGATGGTCCGAGTAAATCTTCATGACCGCTTGATAATCCTCCAGAAATTCGGGGTTTTGCGTCCAATTGATGGGGGCGTTACTGAAGAAAGGAACGGTCGTCGCTTGGCCCACCTCTTGACTTCCGTAAATCAAAGGAGCACCGCCCATGAATGCCGTGATGACGTGCGCACCCATCGCGCCGTCCAGCCCATTGTAAAGCGAAACCGGTGTCGCATCCCATGCAGATTCATCGTGGTTGGTCGTGAAGCGCAGTTGGGTTTTCCCTTGCGGCAATGACGCCGTTTGCGATTCATGAATGCCATGCAGCGTGGTGGCCGACGTCCCGCTGTACACGGATTTGATGCCATCGTACCAATGCCAACCGAAATCCAAATCAAATCCAGCCGATAAAAGTCCATCATCCGCACATTCCGCCAAGAAAAGCAGGGTGCGGTCGGTGTTGGCACGCAAACTCGAAATGGCTTGTTGCCAGAAACTGTTGGGCACCCAATCGGCAGCATCGCAACGGAATCCATCGATATCGGCTTCATCGATCCAATATTGCATCGAGGCGATCATCGCCTCCCGCATAGGCCCGTTGCTGTAATTGAGGTCCGCCACGTCTAGCCAATTCGTCCCCGCAGGATGGATGATGTTACCTGATGCATCTTGGGTGTACCAATCCGTATTCACAATCCACGGGTGGTCCCAGGCGGTGTGGTTTGCCACCCAATCCATGACGACAACCATGCCGCGGTCATGGGCTTGGTCGGTGAGGTCACGCAAATCGTCCAACGTCCCGTACTCCGTTCCGACTGCTGTGTAATCCTGAACTGAGTAGGGCGAATTCACCGAGTTGACGCTTCCGATGGGGTGAATCGGCATGAGCCAAATGGCATTCACGCCAAGTGAGGCCATATGATCCAACTTTTGAATGACTCCCGTCAGGTCGCCGTTGGCCCCAAAAGCCCGGACATTAACCTCATAAAAGACCAAATCCTCCACCGACGGAATTTCCCAGTCTGGTTGAGGATTCGGTGCAGGATTGTCTTTTCGACATCCCGCTAAAATGACACAAGCTGATATCCAAAAAATACTCCACAAAAAAACGCTTGGCTTCATGGAGCGAAAGTATCGCTTATTCGATGATTTCGTGTGTATCGAGGTCGAACAAAAAAGTCGTACCGTTGATGGTCAACTCGGCCAGCGCATCGCACGTTCCGTCACCGAAATTCAGGATGCGTTCGAATAAGTTGCGTACCATCGTCACAGTCCCGCTCACGGGATAACCGCACGGGCGGTCGTACACGACGGCTTCGTAGGTTAACGACACCGAGCCCGGCTGTCCAAATCCGTTTGTCACGGTTTTTTGCCCCTCGCCATCGCGTTGCCAAACGTCGTCGCCGCAGGCTTCTGTGTCGTGACCCGCGAGCCAAATGCGCGTTCCAGTGTACGTGCGCGTGATGTTCATGTTCGGCCGGTTCACCTCCATGGATGTCTCTTGGGCAAACGTCCAGAGGCCATCCTCGTTTTGTCCCGAATTGGTGAGTTGGCGTGTACCGTTCACCGTCATGTTCGAGCCAAAACTGAGGTCGTTGAATGTGACTGTGCGCATCGCACCTTCTTCATTTCGAACATCACCGGTCAATTCTATTTCGATGATGCCGGTGCGCTGCATGCCATTGGGCGTATAGCAGTCTTCACCAAAATCCACCACAATGGTGCGCGGATACACGCCTTCTCCACTGTCTGTGATCTCCACGCAATCCGGCCAAGGCATGCCACCTTCACCGCAATCGGCTCCGCCACCGCCCCGCAAAGTCAAGGCATCCACGGGCTCCTCCACCGCACGTTCCACCATGTCCAAAATTGACTCGCTGCGCACTTCATCGCTCGTTGCGACGCGCGATTCCTCCTTGTTGCATGAACTCAATGCCAAAGCGGCCAACCCGATTCCAATCCAAATAAACTGTGTTGTTTTCATGTTTGAATGATTTGCAATGTTGACGAAGCTCTTCTCAATAGGTTTAACCCATTGGCTGATTTTAACAGAGTCTCACCCGCATCAAAATGCGAGCGTCGCGGAAACCCAAGGTGCTGCAAAGCCAAAATCATCTGCAATGACCCCCACCATGCCGTAGTCCCAAAGCCAACCGTTCCGTGTGCTCAAGTTGCGGATTCCCATGGACAGGATGGCCACACCTTGATTCTGATTGTTCGAAAACGAATTGTTCGAAGGCAAATAGCCGTATGTCAAGTTGGCGCCTGTGATGACTTCCGCATACCGGAGGTTTCGGACGAGGTAATTCTCTGTGATGAACCAGCGGTTTTCAGCGATTTGGTTCATGGCGCTCACATTGAGCAACAACGGTCGCACCCACAATTGCTCGTATTCGGTGAGGGTGTATTGCGGGTAAAAATACCCCGGATTGTAGCTGTACTCCACGGAATCGACGGTGTAAGCCAAAATATCCCCGAGACCGACTTCAAATTTGGACCCGGTGCCGATGTTGATGGTCAGGTTGCGGTCCTCTGTTCCCCACGTGATGTTCGCAAACATCAACCCCACAGGCCGTTCGAGTTCCCCATAATAATCCGTAAAACCAATGCCGCCAAAGGAAGCATGCACATTAGGCGCCAATTCCTTCCCGATTTTCAGGGATCCGCCCGCTCCCACAAACGAAATCAACCCACCAATGGTGATGTGATCGTTCACACCCAAACTCACAGAATTCAAGGCAATGTTCGATTGAAAGTACCCTTCACCTTGCTTGAGTTGAATGCCCGAGGGCGCAAAAAAGTAACGGCTTGATTGCGGGTTCAAAGAAAGCGCTCGACCCACCACAGAGTCTGTCAATCGCACGTACTGATCGGCGGTCAGCTCCACGACTCCTTGCACGAGGTATTTGGGAACCACCACATCCCCCATTTTGCGGGTGCGAATGCGAAACTCATTTGCATTGGCATCGATGAGCTCCCCCATTCGGGTGGTTCCGTCGTACATCACAAGCCGCACGTAGGAAACACCTTCTTCGGCCACCGATTCGGATGAATTGGATTGCGCCCACGATGTGCTTTGAACGGCCACAAAAAGTCCAAAGGTCACTAAGGTCAAAGCAATGAATCTCATGATTTTATGGATTTTATTCAGATTAAGGTAGTCATTTTCGAAAGGCATCAACGGTGCGCTGCAAGGAATCCTCGAATGCCGTGAGCGTCAACCCCAACTCTTCGATGGCCTTTTGCGGCGACACCTCCCAGTGATAATTGCCCCGGCGCACCCATTCCGTGGTCAAATCAGGTCGTCTGCGGCGCAGTTTGGCAAGGGCTGCATGGACGCGGGCGAATCCCATTTGCAGCCAGATCGGCGCAACGACCATACGGTGCTTTTGGCCGCTGACACGCTCCAAGGATTCAAAAAACTCACCGTAGCTTCGATTGTGTCCCGCAAGGAGGTAATTACTTCCTGGGCGACCCTTTTCCATCGCCAACAAGTGACCTTGCACCACATCATCCACATAGACGTAATTTCCTTTCCAATGTCGTCCTCCGGGAATGAGCCGCCAGTTGCCTTGGATGTACCGCTTGATCATCAACGACACGGAAGCCGGTTCTCCCCATAGGTACGGACCGAATACTCGGGTGGGGCTGACCAGGACTACCTGCATACCCTCTTCGATGACATAGCGAAGTGCAACCAAATCGGAGGCGGCCTTGGAAGCCTCGTAGGCATTGAAATAATTCAAGTCACGGGGTTTGGATTCTGTAACTTCTCGGGTAACGGAGGGTCCAAAAACGCCGCCGCTCGAGGTGACCACGACACGTTGGATTCCCGTGTTCTTCGCCGCTCGCAGCACGGCGTCCGTACCGTGGGCATTCACCTCAAAATAGGTCTCTGATTTTCGCTCCCAAACGGTGGCGCAGGCGGCCATGTGGTAGAGTTGTTCGCACCCTGCGAATGCCCTTTCCAATCCTGCTTGATCGAGCAAATCAGCCGTGACCAGCTCCACGCCCCAGGTCTGGAGTCTTCCCGCCTTTGCGGGGTTGCGCACCAACGCTCGGACTTCGTGTCCCGCATCGAGCAATGCACGGATCAAGTGAGCTCCTATGAATCCTGTCCCTCCTGTGATGGCGACTTTCATGGCTTTAAGAAGGTTTCCAACTCATTTCCGGATGGCGCAAAAAACGTGCCAACGTATTCGTCCACGCCATGAAGATGTGCACCAAAATCGCAGGCCATAAACTCTGGGTTTGCAAGGTGACCCAGCACAGCAAAAAACCCAGTGGAATAGCGCCGATCGCTTCATCCCGCCCTTTGGGCACATGGGTAGCCGAATACAGCACCGTATTGACTGCGACAGCGGGCCATGCCCCCATGGTCTCGACCAACGGAAACAGCAATACCCCGCGAAATAAGAATTCATAACCTGCGAGGTACAGGGCCCAACCCCACCAATTCACCCCCATCATGCCCACAGTCCATTGGCGTGCTTGCACCTGTGGATATTGCGGGTCAAATTTTCGTGCTCCCAACCAAGCCACAGCCACGACCGCAGCACCCAGCCCGATGGTCCACTTCCAAATCAAGTTGCTGTGTTCAGCAGGCCAACGCAACCCCAAATCCTGCAGATTCCAACCCAGCATTCCGGCCATTGCCGCGGCTGGAATGACCCCCATCGTCACAAAGCCCCATGCTTTGGCTGTGAAAATGTGCCAAAGGCAAGCTTGGTCGAATTCCATGCGCTGATGAAACCAGGATTTCAGCCCCTCTCCGTGAAACACAAACCAAAAGGCCAGAAACCCCACAAGCCCCAATGCCAGCGGCAATACCGAAAGCCAATCCTCTGTCGAAAGAAGTGGAATCAAATTCATTTTTTCAGTTTTGACTTCCGTTGGGTTTTCAAATGATTGTATACCGCCAATGTGGTTTTGAGCGGTCTTGGAAATACGCGTAAAATGCCCAGCGTAAGCCAGTTTTTGAATCCCGGAATGATGACGGCTTTGCCTTTGAACGCCTTATCGAGTGCGAACGCAGCCACGTCTCCGGGCCTCATCGCACTCACCCGTGACATGGCCGATCCGTGACGCAACTGTTCGACGACCACGGGATTGGTCAGCATAGCGCCCGGTTGAACGACACTGACATTAACCCCAAATGGCTTCATCTCACTCCGCAAACCGATACTAAAAGATTTCACAAAGGCTTTAGACGCCGTGTAAATGCTCTTGTACGGCATGGGGAAATTGGCCGCCATGCTCGAAACATTCAAGATGCAGCCCCGGCGATTGGCCACCATTTCCGGCGCAAATTCACGGCACATCTCCACGGTCGTGCGCATGTTCAACTCCATCATCAAACGGTTATCAGCGTGGTCGGATTCTATGAACTCTGATGTCCCCCCAATTCCCACATTGTTGATCAAAATTTCGACTTGGACACCAGCGGCTTTTACTTGATTCCTCAATTCCGTTGCACAACCCGACTGGGAGAGGTCCAAATCCATTCCTATACCTTCCACCCCGTGTCTCGCAGCCAGCGCATTCACCACGGACTTCACGTCATCTCCCGGTCTGGAAACCCCGATAATATGGAACCCTCTTCTAGCAAGCTCCGCTAAGAAAGCCGCTCCAAGTCCGGAAGCGGCCCCTGTGACCAGGGCATAAGTCTTACTTGAAGTTTCTAGCATGTAAATCGAATCGATGCCAATTTAGCGCATCACACTGACCCATCCTACCCGATTTTCGATGTTCGCCGATCGAGCTTCCTCGGTTCCCCAGCGGAAGGACAATTGGTAATTGTAGATGTTGTTTTCGACATAGTACCCCGCGTAGGACTAACCGCCATCGTATCCGCCGTGCCATAGGAATTCGGGGTCGGTGGTCTGGA
>JBMSHA010000033.1:0-11107 GCA_049416245.1 Flavobacteriales bacterium
ATCCAAATCGGGCATCAGCCGATTGATGAGCGTACTCTTACCTACACCGCTGTGCCCAGAAAACAAGGTTATCCCTGCCTCCGAGAGCGCTTGCTTCAATTCGGCTATTCCTTCGCCGGTATGAGCTGAAATCCGCAAAGTTGGATAACCCACTTGCCGATAAATGGCCTCCAAGTCGTCCAACCTTTCAGCTGCAGCCGATCCCTCTGGGTACAAATCGCACTTGTTGAAAACCAAGGTTGTAGGCACACCATAGGCTTCGGCTGTGACCAAAAAACGATCAATGAAGCCTTCGCTGGTTTCCGGGAAGGCCGCTGTCACCACCAAAAAGGCTCGATCCAAGTTCGCCGCCACCACATGGGTAGCTTTGGACAGGTTCACCGATTTCCGCACAATGGCGTTGCGGCGCTCCTTCCGTTCCACAATCAAGGGTGGTTCGCCCTCTGCAGCACACTCGCATACAACAGTATCTCCAACCGCAAAGGGATTGGTCGACCGATCCCCCTTTAACCTCAGCCTCCCGCCTGCGCGACACGCGTGGGTTGATCCGGATACATCATCCCTTACGTCGTACCACGATCCCGTCGATCGCATGACCATTCCCGTGAAAAATTGGCCCTCCATCAAGCCGATGTCGACAGGGAATGAAACGCAGCCTCCAATCCTCCGGTTTGATTGGAAAAAGATGCCAAGTCACCATCTGCAACCAATTCGCCTTGATTGATCAATACGACCCGCTCGCACATCGCTTCCACCTCCTGCATGATGTGCGTAGAAAGAATGACCGTTCGTTTTTTGCCTACCTCACGAATCAACTCCCGAATTCCGACCAATTGAATGGGATCGAGCCCGGAGGTGGGTTCATCCAAAATGAGCACATCCGGCTCATGGATTAAGGCTTGGGCCAAACCCACCCGTTGCCGGTAACCTTTCGACAGTTGGCCGATCAACTTGTGCGCTTCGGGATCCAATCCCACTTTGGCAATGATCTCATGTACCCGATCGGACCGATCCGATAGGCCATGCAATCGGGCAACATAATCCAAGTACTCCCGAACATACATATCCAAATGCACGGGATTGTGTTCTGGCAAGTACCCGACACGGCGCTTTGTTTCTATCGGCTCCTCTTCGACGTTCAATCCACAGACTAGGACGGTCCCCGATGAAGGAGGCAAATAGCCTGTAACCAATCGCATGAGGGTGGACTTCCCAGCACCGTTAGGACCCAAAAGACCGAGGACTTGCGAGTCGGGCACGTCCAAACTCACCTCTTTCAATGCCGCTTGAACACCGAAAAAACGACTCACAGATTGGATGGAAACAGACATCTCTGGCGAAGTTACAATGCCGGAAGCAGAATGATTGGAGGACAAACAAAAAAAGCCACCTCGCAGGAGGTGGCTTTTCTTCAATCTTCAGATACGGCGATTACATCATGCCGCCCATGCCGCCGCCCATGCCAGCTGGCGGACCTGCAGGCACTTCTTCTTCTTCATCCGCAATGACGCATTCCGTGATGAGCACCATGCCCGAAATGGACACTGCGTTCTCCAGGGCAACCCGTGTTACCTTCGTCGGGTCGATAACGCCTGCTTCGAACAGGTTTTCGTACACCTCTGTTCGTGCATTGTAGCCGAAATCACCTTCGCCTTCGCGCACTGCATTCGCAACAACAGCACCTTCACCACCCGCGTTGGCCACGATTTGACGCAACGGTTCTTCCACCGCGCGCAAAACGATTTGAATTCCTGTGGTTTCGTCTTGGTTGATTCCGGTCAAATCCTTCACCAACGCCGCAGCGCGGATGTAGGCTGTTCCACCTCCCGGCACAATGCCTTCTTCAACCGCGGCGCGAGTCGCGTGCAACGCATCGTCAACGCGGTCCTTCTTTTCTTTCATCTCGACTTCCGTCGCAGCACCAACATAAAGAACGGCAACGCCGCCGGCCAACTTGGCCAGGCGCTCCTGGAGCTTCTCCTTGTCGTAATCAGACGTCGTAGTCTCGATTTGCGCTTTGATCTGGTTGATGCGTGCGTCGATTTGCTCTTTGGCTCCGCTACCGTTGACAATGGTCGTGTTGTCCTTGTCGATGGTGATCTTTTCCGCGTTACCGAGGTCGGCCAACGTCACATTTTCCAACTTCAATCCGGTCTCCTCGGAAATGACTTGACCGCCGGTCAGGATGGCGATGTCTTGGAGCATGGCCTTGCGGCGGTCACCAAATCCAGGCGCCTTCACAGCAGCCACTTTCAGCGATCCACGGATCTTGTTAACCACCAGGGTGGCGAGAGCTTCGCCGTCGATGTCCTCCGCGATGATCAAGAGCGGACGGCCGCTTTGGGCTGTTTGCTCCAAACTGGGGAGCAAATCCTTCATGGTCGAGATCTTCTTATCGTAAATCAGGATGAAGGGATTTTCGAGTTCCGCTTCCATCTTTTCACTGTTCGTCACGAAGTAAGGAGACAAGTAGCCGCGATCGAACTGCATGCCTTCAACCGTTTTTACCTCGGTTTCCGTGCCTTTCGCTTCCTCCACAGTGATCACGCCTTCGTTACCGACAACGCGCATCGCTTCTGCGATTAGCTTCCCAACGGTTTCGTCGTTGTTAGCCGAAATGGTACCGACTTGCTCAATTTTACTGTTGTCGTCGCCTACTTCACGTGAGAGTTTCTTGAGCTCTTCAATGATAGCCTTTGACGCCTTATCCATGCCGCGCTTCAGGTCCATGGGGTTCGCACCTGCGGCGACGTTGCGCAAACCTTCGCCGATGAGGGCTTGGGCCAAAACGGTTGCAGTCGTGGTTCCGTCACCGGCAACGTCTGCCGTTTTAGAAGCAACTTCCTTCACCATTTGCGCTCCCATGTTCTCGAGGGCGTCTTTGAGTTCGATTTCACGAGCCACAGACACGCCGTCCTTCGTGACCGATGGGGCTCCGAATTTCTTTTCGATCACCACGTTACGGCCTTTGGGTCCGAGGGTCACCTTCACGGCGTTGGCCAGCTTATCTACGCCTGCTTTCAGTCCGTTGCGGGCGTCGGTATTGAATTGTATTTCTTTCGCCATTTCAATAAGTGTTACTTGTTTTCTTGATTATACAATTGCGAGGATGTCGCTTTCGCGCATCATCATGTAGTCCACTCCTTCAACTTGGAGTTCGGTACCGGAGTATTTGCCGTACAAAACCGTGTCCCCCACTTTGACGGTGGT
The DNA here is from genome assembly GCA_049416245.1 of Flavobacteriales bacterium. GTDB lineage: Bacteria > Bacteroidota > Bacteroidia > Flavobacteriales_D > Sanyastnellaceae > UA16. The sequence goes on from JBMSHA010000033.1 coordinate 3,211, forward strand.
CGGTTCTTCGGGCTTACCGGGGCCGACCGCCACAACGGTTCCGCGCTGTGGCTTTTCCTTCGCCGTATCGGGGATGATGATTCCGCTGGCTGTTTTTTCTTCTGCTGCTGCGGGTTCAACGAGAACCCGATCTGCAAGGGGTTTGATGTTTACTGACATGTAACTGAGATTTTGATGTATCTGGTTGTGTTCCGCTATGAGCGATTTCCGTGCCAATGGAAGCGACATCTAGCGGGACTGACGCCGTGTCAGGATTCATCGTCCGCGGGTCGCAATGTTGTCAGGTTTTGACAGCCCGGCACAAAAAAAGCGCGCCAACCTTGTCAGGAAAGCGCGCTTTCAAATTTGTTGGAATTGGATTACTCCGTGACGGGAGCCTCCATCGCTGGGGTTCGGCTTTCGATGCCCGTGTCTTGTTGCGCATTGCCGAAGAAAACACCGGCGACGATGCACAGTACAAACAAGGCGCCTGTAAGGTACCAAGTCGCTTTGACCAAAAAATCAGTGGTCTTTTGCACGCCGCCCATTTGGCCCGCGCCTTGGAATCCTGTCGCCAAGCCGCCACCCTTCGGATTTTGGACCAAAATCACGGCTCCCAAGAGCACGCAAACAATCAAAATGACTACCATCAAAAAGTATCCCATGATTTCCGTTATTCGTTCAAGTCAGCGGATTCTGAAGAGCCCGCATCTAATTTTTTTAATTGGGCTGCAAAATAAGTGCTTTTTGCCGGGAATTTCAACGATAAATGGCGATAAGCTTTTCGAGCCTTGCCAATTTTACCTTGCTTGGCATAAATGCGCGCCATGGTTTCGGTCACCAGCGTCGGATCTTCCAGCACGCTTTCTCGCGCCCAATCTTCAACCGGAGCTTCGACATCCCGCAATTTCCCAATCTTCGGTTGCGCTGCAATGAAGCGATCAATCAGCCCTCGTGTATCCGAACCTTCTAAGGACAAATTCGGCTGGTTTTGTTGACTTTCACCAAATCCAACCTGCGCCGCACGATGGGACAACCAGCTCGCAAACGGAGAAGAAACTGCCCCTCTAATGCGCCCCATATCGACTTCCACATCCGGCAGAGGTGTTGCATTTTCATCCCTCTCATCACGCCAATCTTCCACTTCAGCTTCGATTGTTCGGCCGATCGCTGAAATCAACGCCTCCCGTTCCAAAGGCTCTTCGGGATTCAACGTTCCAGATGATGGTGAGGTGGCTAAGCGCTCTTGCTCTTCGTTTTCATTCGGCACAACTTCATCCGGCATCTCCTCGATCAGGGCATCGATGGCACTTGCCTCTTCGCGCAGTTTGGTCCTCAAAATCAAATCGAACAGAGGTTGTCGGAACGTGCCCTGCGCCGCGGCACGCAGCAAATCCTGCTCTTGGTCCATATGTTCCCCAACCGCACTTGCCCGTGCCAGCAACATGGCGATTCCCCCAGCAAACGGATATTTCTCGCTCCAGACCACCAAGCCCTCGCGGTCTGATGCACGCACCCGATCGGGATGTTGAAGTAATTCTTGAAGCCTATTCCGTTGCATCGATTGAAAGGTAATCACCAATTTCCTAACGTGGCGTTGAAGATGTCTTGGGACAGTTGGCCTGCGATATCCTCCACCAAAGCGTCCTCGATGGAGATCAAATCCAACTCACTATTGTAGTCCGCAAACCGGGTAAATGTGCGTTCGAAGCTCAATTCGGCATCCCGGGTATTTTCATACTGAGTGCGCAAACCAATGGTCAATCGATTCGAGGCTGCGGTCTCATCGACTTGAACATTTACCGGAGAAATTTCCCAGGTCACAACTTCCCCGGAGAATTTCAATTCGCCATCGGCATCCACTAGCCGGAGCGTGGACTGCCGTTGGATCCGATCCCGCAACTCTTCAGTCAATGCCAACGCACTTGATGCTGTTGCCAAAGGTGTGATCATGTCGAATGGCGCCACTGAAAAGGTCTGGGCGCCCGACGTTTGGGCCCCGTATGGCGAATAAACACCGCAGGCATGCAGCGCCCAGCAAAACAGCAAAGCTCCCCACAACCGCATGGAAGTTAACCTCCTCATTTGAGCCCGTATTCTTTTATTTTTCGGTACAAAGTCCGCTCAGAAATGCCGAGCTCCAAAGCCGCATATTTCCGACGATTTCGGTGTTTTTGCAAAGCGCGCCGGATCAATTCCTTTTCTGAATCCTGGAGCGAAAGCACCTCCTCTACCTCTTCCGCTTGGTCCATGGAATCTGCATCGGTCAAATCTTGAGGCTCGTTCGACCAAGAACCAGGTGCCCATTCAGAGGAAAACGCTCTTTCTTGCTCTGCTGTTTGTTCCGGGGTGAAGTCGCCATCTCGTCCCAGAGGCAATCCTTTCAACGACGGTGACGGCTGATTGAAAATGCGACTAGCCAGTTCGGTATTGACTTCTCCGGATTCACTTTGCATCATCCCGTAGACGAGTTTTTTCAAGTCCTGCATTTCCTGGCGCATGTCAAACAACACTTTGTACAGGATTTCGCGTTCGTTCATGGTGGATTCCGAACCCGAGTCTTCGCGTATCGGAAGACGGCTGCGGTGCGATTCCGGAAGATAGCTCAGCAAGGTGTCCGCATCAATCTGCCTTTCCACTTCCAAAATGGACATTTGCTCAGTGGTATTCTTCAATTGGCGGATGTTTCCAGGCCAAGGATAGTGCTCCAAAACCTCCACAGCATCTGGAGTCAAGGACAATGGGGGCATTTGATACCGTTCTGAAAAATCAGTGGTGAACTTCCTGAATAACAAATGAATGTCTGTTGCGCGCTCTCGCAACGGCGGAACTTCTACCGGCACCTGGCTCAATCGGTAATACAAATCCTCCCTGAATTGGTTGCGCTGAATAGCCTGATCGAAATCGACATTCGTCGCGGCCACCACCCGCACATCCGTTTTTTGGACCTTCGAAGAACCGACCCGAATGAATTCGCCCGTCTCCAAAACACGCAACAAACGCACCTGGGTGGTCAGCGGCAATTCGGCCACCTCATCCAAGAAAATCGTCCCGCCATTGGCCTCCTCGAAATATCCCTTGCGGGATTCGGTCGCCCCTGTGAACGCCCCCTTTTCATGTCCAAATAATTCACTGTCGATGGTTCCTTCGGGAATCGCACCACAGTTTACCGCGATAAACGGGCCGTGTTTTCGCGTCGAGAAATGATGCACAATGCGCGGCATTGCCTCTTTTCCCACTCCACTTTCACCCAATACCAGTACCGACAAATCCGTGGGAGCCACTTGGGACGCGACCGTCACCGCGCGGTCCAACGCGTGGCTGGTTCCGATAATCCCAAAACGTCTTTTGATGGCAAGTGCATCCATGGGGTCAAGCGCGTGCGGGTTCGTTGGTGATTTCGCCAATCAACGTGACGGCTGTGCAGTCGTGAATTTTCACGTTGACATACGTTCCAGGTTGTGCATCGCCTTTCGGAAACACCGCCACTGCGTTGTACGTCGTGCGGCCAAAAAACTGATCGTCTCGCTTTTTCGACGTCCCCTCAATCAACACCCGATAGGTTCCCCCAACCAGCGCCTTGGTGCGCTCTGCGCTGTGCACCTTTTGGAGGGCGATAATTTCTTGTAATCGACGCGATTTCACCTCATCCGGAACGTCGTTCTCGAATTTGCGCTGAGCCAACGTTCGCGGCCTTTCGCTGTACTGGAACATGTAGGCCATTTCGTATTCAACAGCTTTCATGAGTGAAAGGGTTTCTGCATGTTCCTCATCCGTTTCGCCGCAGAAACCTGCGATGATGTCCGTGGATATTGCACAATCCGGCATGATTCGGCGGATGGCATCGATGCGCTCCAAATACCATTCGCGGGTATATCCCCGATTCATGCGCTTCAGCACATCGCTATTTCCCGATTGGACCGGCAGGTGAATGTACTTGCAAATGTTTTCGTGTGCGGCCATCACGTGCAGCACATCATCCGTCATGTCCTTGGGGTGACTGGTCGAAAAACGAACGCGTAAATCCGGGTTCACGCCCGCCACGCGCTCCATCAACTCGGCAAAACGCACCACCGGTTCATCCGGATTTTTGATTTGACCTTTGTTGTCTATGTTCCACTTGTAGCTATCTACATTTTGGCCCAGGAGGGTGACTTCCCGATATCCAGCGTCAAACAATTCATGTGCTTCGCGAACAATGCTCTCCGGGTCACGGCTTCGTTCGCGACCCCGAGTGAACGGCACCACACAAAAACTGCACATGTTATCGCAACCGCGCATGATGCTGATAAAAGCCGTCACCCCATTCGAATCCAGCCGCACAGGGCTGATCTCCGCGTAGGTCTCTTCTCGACTGAGCAAGACGTTGACGGCCTTCTGCCCTCCGTGAACTTGATCAACCAAATTTGGGATGTCCCTGTAGGCATCCGGACCTACGACCAAATCCACCAACTTTTCCTGTTCCAACAAAGACTCCTTCAGGCGTTCCGCCATGCAACCGAGCACACCAACTACCAGCTGTGGCCGATGCTTTTTGGCTTGCTTAAACTGGCGTAACCTGGATCGAACGCGCTGCTCGGCATTTTCTCGGATGGCGCACGTATTCAACAAAATCAAATCTGCCTCATCTTCATCCCGCGTTGTGGAAAATCCCGCTTCATTCAGGATGCTTGCAACAATTTCTGAATCGCTGAAATTCATTTGGCAACCGTAACTCTCCAGGTACAACTTGCGGGAATTGCTGGGCGTTCCCGACACGACGGTGGGAGATCCCTGCAGGGTTTCGTCAAGCAATTCTTTGGAATGGTCAGCAGGAGAATGGTCCATGAAAATTGGTTAATGAAGTGCAAAAATAAGGGCTTCCTACCAAAAACTGACAGTTTGTCAGTTCAATTACCCGCTGAACAATCCTTTGGCAATCAGATAAGGAAGGAGGATGTACAAAATGGAATCTCGGATGAGGTAGTACATGAAGACCGCCACAATCAGCTTCCACCCGTAGCGCTTGACGAGCCCTTTGAATCCATCTTTCTTGAAAACCGCCCGGTATTCACGGCCTTTTTCCCTCGAAAAGTTCGATTTAAATCCCATACCTCATTGGATTCATCGATCGATTCCACTCGGACAAAGGAGCGGAACAATCAGGGGTTTGCTGTGGGATTGGGAATGGAATCACGGGAGCGCAAAGTTGCGTCAGAATTCAACAAATCGAACACCCGGAAGTTTCCGAGTTTTGTCATTTCATGCGTCAACCAAGGGCTTTGTTTGTGCAATTCATACCAATTCTCGTCGTTACACGTCAAAAACTTAGCCCCGCGCATCACATAGTGGGCAATCCGTTCATCGCCTGTGTACGCATCGTCGTACAAATCTGTGAATCCCTTTTGATCCATTAGAGACAGCGTGATATTCGGGCTCGGATCGGGAACAGAAATCACCAAATCGGTACGCATAATTCCGTTCGATCTCAAGTGGTCAACCCACGCTGATTGATTCGAAAATCGCCGATTTTGGTCCCAATGAAACCAGCTCCAAACATCCCGTTCGCGCGCCGGAAGTAGGGTTTCAGAAAGCCAACCACCGACGGGTCGGTACTTCATACGCGTTCGGAGGCCGGCATCTGCAAATTGAATGAGCCCGGCCAAAACAGCGATAAAAATCAAAGCAAGTCGTCGCGAATTCGAGATCTCCGCGGCCTCAAAGACCTTGAGCAACCAAAGCCCGAAGAGGGGCACTAAAATTTGGAATTCAATCAGGTAGTAATCATGGACGTTGAGGTTTTCAAACCAAAGCAGAAAATACATCAGCAATCCAATTGCAATGCCGCCTGTAGCGAGGGCATAAGCATTCGCCCTATCCTTTCCTCGGCCCCAAACAAATGCCACCAACGTCATGAGCCCTAACGCGATGATGGTATACCGATGATACCATTGTGGAAGGACATCCTCACGGAACGCACGCCAAACTTCCTCCGGTTGTTCGCAACTCCAAATCGGTCGAATGCTGGTCAAATAATAAACACTCCCATTGAGGGCATTCACTTCTTTTGCCCACACAACCCAAGCCACTCCGAACAATAGTGGCACAACCCACATCACAACCCAACGCAGGGGACGAAGTGCGGAAAAGCTCATCAAAACAAGGGGCCACCAACCCAATGCCATCGTCGGTCGAAAAAGCACAGCAAGGGTCAAGGCGATTGATGCAATTGCACCTAGCTTGAGGTTGGATTGACTGGACCTCCACCACTTATCAGCCGCCCACCAGGCGAAGAACAGACACCCCAGAGCGGCACTGTTTACGAGGTAGTTGGGTCCGTAAAACGCCATCAATCCCGATGACATCGTCAACCAAACCACGGCGATGGCGCCCCAGGGTTTGATACGATTGATTAAGAGCTCAAAAAGTCCTCCAAAACCGAGTAACAAGACGCATAAATGGGTCCAGCGCAACGTCCAAGGTTGCACGCCTGTTGCCCTCCAAAGGGCCCCGTTCAGAAAATAAGTGAGCGTAAATTCGCCTATCGCTTCACCGCCGGAATCGCCGTGCTGAAAATGCATAGCAGGATCCATCAATCCCCGCGACTCTCTGGCATAATTAAGTGTCACCGAATACGCGTCGCACTGCCTCCATTGGTGCATTCCATAGGGCTCGCGAAAAGCAATCGCACCGAAATCATACACCGAAAAGACGATAAGTATTACCCCGACCCAAAAGGTGAGTCTCGCCGTTCTTATCGATCCAAATTCCCAGCGCTGCGCTTGCAAAGGCGAACGAAAATGAGTTGTCATGCGTGGCGCAATTCTACGGTGTTTTTACGGTGAATTTAACGCCTACGTTTGGAAAGCTTTTTTCGCGATTAACAAATCCATCCCTTTCTTTGCGTTCCTTTAAACCCATCCATGTCAAAGAATCTAGTCATTGTCGAGTCGCCCGCTAAGGCCAAAACCATTGAGGGTTACCTCGGGAAAGATTTCGTTGTCAAAAGCAGCTACGGACACATCCGGGACCTGCCAAAAGGAAGCGAAAGCGTAGACGTGGAGCAGGGCTTTGAGCCCAAATATGTGGTAGCCGATGACAAAAAGCAATTGGTCAAAGAGCTTAAGCAAGCTGCCTCCAAAGCAGAAGTTGTCTGGCTCGCAACGGATGAGGACCGTGAGGGAGAAGCCATTTCCTGGCACCTCTACGAGACCTTGAACTTGAAGCCCGAATCGACCAAGCGCATCGTTTTTTCTGAAATAACGAAAAACGCAATCTTGAAATCGATAGAAAATCCGCGCACAGTCGATGTCAACCTGGTCAATGCGCAGCAGGCACGACGGATTCTCGATCGATTGGTTGGTTTCGACCTGAGCCCTGTCCTTTGGAAAAAAGTCAAACCGGGCCTCAGTGCAGGTCGGGTTCAAAGCGTAGCTGTACGCATCATTGTGGAGAGAGAGCGCGAGATTGCTGCCTTCAAACCGCAAGACGATTTTCGCGTTGTCGGTGAATTTGCAGCTGACGGCATCAACGTCAGAGCTCCATTGAATGAACGCTTCAAGACCGAAGATGAGGCAACCCAATTTTTAAAAGATTGCGTAGGAGCCTCACACCACGTGACAGCGTTGGTCACCAAGCCAACCAAGCGTAAACCCGCAGCACCATTCACCACTTCCACGTTGCAACAAGAGGCTTCGCGTAAGCTGGGCTTCTCGGTTTCACGAACAATGCGGGTAGCTCAAGGACTCTACGAAAGCGGGTTGATCACCTACATGAGGACGGACAGCACGAATTTGAGCAATGACGCCATCAATCAGGCAAAAGCGGTAATCACCGATGAATATGGAAGCGATTTTTCCAACCCCAAGCAGTTTACGGGTAAAAAATCCAAAGGCGCTCAAGAGGCACACGAAGCCATTCGACCTTCTGATTTGAGCCG
>JBMSHA010000034.1:0-11083 GCA_049416245.1 Flavobacteriales bacterium
CCGAGGGGTACGCTGTTCGTCTTGGCGGGCGATCAAACATCCGAATCTTGGACTGGCGCAGTTCAATCCATCCAATCGACATTGAACGTGAATTTCATGGCTTTGAGCGGCGGGCATGCCATTTCTGGTCCCGACTTCGGTTCGGATAAGGTGTGGTTGGTCGATGCGCCCCGCGTGGCGATGTTGACAGGAGCTGGAGTTTCCAGCTTGGGTTCTGGCGAAGTTTGGTGGCATTTCGAAAAGGAACTCAGCTATCCTATCACACGGCTCAACGCCGAGTCGAGCAACCCCGAAAATTGGAGCAATTATGACGTCATGATTGTGCCGGCCGGTTGGTACGGATTTGCCGATGACGGATGGATGGACGCATTGCGGGCGTGGACTTCCGATGGTGGTCGCATTGTCGCAATTGAAGGCGCCTTGCGTTTGTTTACCGGTGAAGGCGATTGGGGTTTGAAGCGGTTCGACAACTCAGATCAAGCTCAATCCGCAAATGCTCAAATGTCAATAGAGCGGAAAGAAAACCGCGATGCACCTTTCTCTGAGCGGGAGCGGCACTATGCCAAACGTATTGGAAGCGGTTCAATTTATGGTATTGACCTGGACGTCAGCCACCCATTGGCCTGGGGATACCGTGATGCCCCCTATTACACGTTGCGCTCGAACAGCCAACGCTACGCCGCCCTGGATGGAGGATGGACTGTGGGCCGCTATGGACCCAACCCGCAACCCACAAGCGGCTTCGTCGGCAGCCAAGCCAATCGAGATTTGGCTGGCAGCATGACGTTTGGTGTACAGCCCATTGGTGCAGGGCATTTGGTCATATTAGCAGACAATCCACTTTTTCGAGGGTTCTGGGAAAACGGAAAGCGGTTGTTTGATAACGCCGTATTCATGCCCCTGGATTAAGGCCCAAACATCGGGGCGTACATGTCAGCGAGCGCCTTTGATTCCTCGCGCATGGCATGGCGCAACTCGGCCGGTTCAAGCACCTGAAATTTGCGCCCCCACTGCAAGGCAAATTGCTTGAACGATTCGTCCGGAATCACCTGCAAAGTAAAGATGATGCCCGCTGCGGATTGTTCAACGCGCAAATCCTGGGACGGATGCATGGGCTCTTTTAAGAACTGTCGGGCCAAATCCGCTTCGACCCATACACGAACCGTCTCCGGGCTTTGCGATTTTAACTGAACCAACCCCGGCTGCAACTTGATGCGATGTTCGATGTATCGAGACCACGAAAAATGGACATCCCTATAGGTAGAGCTTGATGCCGGCCAATCGACAGCCACATCGTCCAAGGCGACGATTTCGTTCAAATCCAAGCACAGCCCAAACCAATCTTCTGCCTCCATATCCCAACATCGCCCCAGCGCAAACAGCCTGTTTTCTTGCAAGACCAATTGCTCAGGCAAAAATGAAATGCGTTCCGTTTGCTCCCCCAAACCCGGGGCATAAGCAATGCGCAACGGTTTGCTCGAAAACAGGGATTCGGCAACGGTAAGCAGCCAGCGTTGCGCGTCCTTCGACAACGTCAAACGCTGAATCCTGTCCATGGCTGACACGTTCGAATCAGCCTCAGGAAAGATCCCCATTTGCCCCCGAAGTAAGACTTCAGCCCACGCCCACCAGTCCCAGCGCTCCATATCTCGGTACCGACCCAAACTGTCTAGAACTGTCATCAACGCAGTCCGTTCCCCCTTGGATAAATTTCCCTTATGAATGGATTCTTCTGGCGATGCATAACGATAAAATACCCTGCCGCCTTCGCGTTGGCGCAACACCTCCGTTCCATAAAGCGCTTCAAAATCCACCAAGTCCTTTTCCAGGGTCCGCATGGCAATGGGTTTGATGGACGGATTCATCTCCGACAAGCGACGATTTACTTCTTGCAACAGCGCTTCTTTGAACCACTGAATCGACGGATTGCATGCCGCTTGATGAAAGCAATCATCAAGAATCAAATAACGCCATTGGGTGTATCGCTCCGGTGATGCCATGAGCTCAAGAACGCTTTTTTCCCTTGAGAAAAGCGGCCTCGTATTGCGCGATCCACGTTTCAACGTTCACCCTTTCCACCAATTCTGAAATCAAATCCAGCGGAATTTCATCCCAGTGCTTGAATCGAATGCAGCTTTTGCCCATATCCAATTTCCGCAATCCAAGTGCTTCATACGATTCCACAAACCAGCGCATCAATTCGGGATCCGCATACAAGCCCATGTGATAGAATCCGATAAAATGTTTTTGGCTGGCAATGCTCAGAAATGGAAGGGGCAGTTCCGGGGTGCAGTGGTATCCTTTTGGATAGAGGGAATGCGGAACCACGTATCCAATCATACCGTAAGACATGCACTCAGAAAAACCTTCTGGAAGAGCTGACAAAATGCATGCCCGCAATTTTGAAAATGCCGCCCGGCGATCTTCCGGCACCTGGTCTTCATATGATTGAGGATGATCTGCCACTATTTTCATGAGCAACTTATCTGAATTACCCGAAATTTAACGCATGAAAGCGCAGGTTCTGGTAATTGGAGTTCTTGGATTGGTTGGATGGGTTGCCTCGTTGTTCGCATGCTCCGGTGAAACTCAATCATCTCCCGATGCTTCGTCTGCTGTAGATATTGAATCCGTGCCTCTAAATCCTTGTGCTGAAATAACGCAAGCCATGTTGCACGGGAGAGTAGATCCTGGTGCAGACAGCGCTTTTGCACTGATCCCTTCCGATCTCAGCTCAAAATCCAATTTGTACCTCAGATGGGAAACGTTAGAGGCATTCAAAAACATGGCTGAAGCCGCGCAATCGGAAGGCATTTCATTAAAGGTCATCTCAGCAACCCGATCCTGGGCTCACCAGCGCGGCATTTGGAATCGAAAGTGGAATAGTCCGAAGTACATGGGATTTGAACCGCTGGAACGTGCCGAGCGCATTTTGGAATACAGCTCAATGCCCGGATCCTCGCGCCATCATTGGGGAACGGATGTAGACTTGAATTCCCTTGAAAACGATTATTTCGAGCAGGGTTCAGGTGCAAAAGTGTACGCTTGGCTCACACAAAACGCAGCCGATTTCGGATTCGTTCAAGTCTATGGCGACCAGAAAAATGGGCGACCGGGTTATCGAGAAGAAAAATGGCATTGGTCCTATTGGCCTCTTGCTAAAAATTTTCTCCGTTGCTATCTCGAGAACCGAGAAAACCATCATTTCCATGGTTTCGAAGGATCCGAATTCAGTGATTCACTCGGGATTGTAGAGCGGTACGTTGCGGGCATCGACTCCCTACACTGAAAATCTTCCTCAGCGAGGGCTGGGCTTGGGCTGGTTGGCCTCGATGAGCCAACGCGCTTCTGGACGCGAAATGAGCCGAGCGTTGTTGTAAGCCATTTCGAGCGTCAATAGATTCAGTCCGTTGTAATACCCTTGCCCTGCATCCCAGGCAACTGCCAATGCTACATTGGGTTCGCGATGCTCGACAGCAAGTGGCAGCATAAGCGCCACACATTTGTCTTTTGCATGCCAGGAGGGCACCGCCAATTTGTAATCCATGTGCAACAGATCTATCGCCTTGTCCAACGCTTGTTCAAACCATGAAATCAGCGTGTCCAGCCCTTCATCTTCAGCCAACCGACGAGCAGCTTCTTCCAAACATTCGATGTACGCATCCTTTCCCACATCCCGCATATCAGGTAACAGGATCCTGTCCATGGTGGCATCGTGAATGAGTTGGCGAGGAATACGGCTGATGTTTTCCAAAATCAGGGAATTCCAATCGCACTCTGGCAATCCTGATTGCGGTGCGTAGAAAGCTTGTTCTGCAGATTGGATGAAACGAGGACGAACAGGAAGTTCATCATAAGTCGATAGCAATCCTCCCAATCCCAGGGCATCCCGCGTGGTGAATCCGCGGAAAAACCAGTCTTGGGCATCTTCACGCTCGTTGGGCACAAACACGGCGTAAATGTCCTGATCGCTTCGAGTCATCAACCCGGTATGGAAAACTGCCGATTGACCGTCAGGGTGAACGGTGAGCAAGCCGTCATCCAAGACCTTGTCAAACATGTGATTGAAATAGCTTCGAAGCATCCGACCTCCTCGCCCCCAATATTCGTTAGCTGCAAGGTTTTTCAGTCGGTCAAGGGGTTCCGGATAATTTGGAACAAATGCAAAGTCAAATAAACGCATACCGTAAAAACTATCATACCGCCCAAGGGAAAAACAAAGGTTGTGGACAGGTATCGCCCAAAATTAATGGAATTGTGCAGCAGGATGAAACATTGCAATTGAAATTAAATTCGGATGCTCACAATTTTTCTGAAGGACCCACATGAGGGCTTCGTCAAGCCGTTCTCCCCAATCTGCTTCGAAATGACGAGCGCCAGGGAATACGCGCACTTCGAAACACGCACCGTTTTGTTGCACCACCTCCGTCATGTCATCCACACCAGGTTGCAACTCTTCCTCCAATCCGATGGAGCCGTTGTCAATCCACACTGGCAACTCCGAAAATCGGATTCCGGTCTCATTCAACACTTCCGCATAATTGAACCCGCGATAACCGAAAGCCGGCGACATACAAATCGCTCCATCAAAGGCATCCGGATGCTCTTGGAGGGCAATCAACGAAATCAATCCACCCATGGAAGCACCTCCCACAATGAACCGGCAATCCTTCGCCAATTCATGACGGGCTCGAATAAGCGCTTTCCCTTCTGATGCCAACCATTCCACATAAGCCAATCCCGCTTCAGTATATCCATAATCCGCCGAACGTTCATCCGTACAATCGAATCCAACAGCCAATACCCGGCCGACATTTCCATCAACTTGCAGCGAATCCAGCATTTCATCGACGCCCCAATCCACCCCAAAATTAGCCCGATGCGGATCGAATAAGTTGCGACCATCATGAAGCATCAAAACAGTTTGAATGGGTTGCGAACCGACCGGCACCCACTCCCAAACCGATCTGGGCAGGAGCCCCGGAATTTCAACTTGAACCGGCCATTCGACGACTTCGCCCGTCACTCCACCGCGAATTTCTCGCGGAGCAGTCCCTTCGCTCCACTGCAAGACGGTATCGCGTATGAGCGTATCACCGGTGAGGATCAGTACGGAATTTTCCCGTCCGAACCCGCGACGATTCAGGGCCTCGCGCTCCCAACTCCCCAAGGTCCATTTAAACTCCAAGGACTCCACATCGACCGAAGCAATACCTTGCCAATCGTTTTCTCCAACCCTTTCGAGCCGCAGCCCATCGGGTGCCCACCTTCCGAGCGCATCCGCATTGCCAGCCACATGAACCGACACGGAATCGGGCAAACCTGGCGCGTGCAAGGCGAATTGGACGCTCTTTTGAGGAGCATGAAGCGATTCGGAATCCGAAACGCCGCAACCGGCAAACCAAAACACGAAAAGCAATCCGAAAACGAACCGGAATTCAAACATGCCTCGAATATCATCAATCCAACGGAGAAGGCGCCACGTGGACGGATAAAATTCGGAACGCCTCCTCCCGAACTTTCGCCTCCTTTTTGAAAGCCCACAACTTCTCTCGCGCCTTTCGTGCAGCAGCATCGACGGAGACGATGGGCTCTGGGTAAGCATCCGATGCCGAGGACTCGCTCCAAATCCGTTCCATAGGAGGTTGCAACCAAGGCTTGTGAATGTATTCTGATGGAAAGTCCGCAAGTTCCGGAACCCACTTGCGTATGAACACCCCATCCGGATCACGCTCCTCCCCCTGCTTCACCGGATTGTATATCCGAATGGTATTGATGCCTGTTACTCCTGCTTGCATTTGGAATTGGCTGTAATGGATGCCGGGCTCAAAATCGAGAAAGCAGCGGGCCAAATGCTCCACCCCCGCCTGCCAAGGAAGGTCAAGGTGGTGGGTTAAAAAACTCACCAACATGGCCCGCATGCGAAAATTCAAATAGCCGGTTTCAATGACACATCGCATGCATGCATCGACCAGCGGAACGCCCGTTTCGCCTCGCTTCCAAGCTTCCAAATGCTCCGGCTTGCCTTGGTATGGAAAGTCGAGGTAGCCGCGGTTGACCGATTCAAATTCAATGCGCGATTCCGATTCGAATTTTTGAATGAAATGGCCTTGCCATCGAAGTCGGCTGCCGAATGCCTTCAAATCCATCTTGGCACGAGGAACATCGGCTGCGCGGTAGGCCTGGAACACTTGGCGCATGCTCAGGCAGCCCCAAGCCAAATACGGCGACAAACGGCTGCAAGATGTGCGACTCGCCTCAGGTTGCCCAATTTGGCGACGGTAACCCTTCACCCGCCCCTTAAAAAATGACTGCATGTACCGATGGGCTTCCGCCTCTCCGCCGCGTTGAAAAGGTCCATTTCCGCCTGGTTCTTTACCGTGGGTGACGCAGGGGACCTGGGTCAGGATCCAAGGTTCAGGCCATGGGATGGTAACGGTCGGTATCGACTTTAAGAGCTTGGGCATGGTCGCGATGCCCAACATCACCCGGTGCCAATCGTCTTTCCAGGTCTCCCGTGATTGCAGCCCGCGAATTACAGCTTGTTGGGACGTTTCGGACCACGACACATCAGACGTTCGACACCACTTTTTCACCGCGATGTCTCGTTCAAACGTATGCCTGAGACCGGTTTCCTCATGGCTCCACACCTTCAAAGCTCCGTATTGCTGAAGCAGCCATTGGAAAACATCGAGAACATCCGCTTGAATCGAAGCTACTTGCACTGGCCAATCAAGTTCTTTGACTTCTGCGCACAAGGCCTGCCAAGCTTCCCAACGAAATTGGAGGTGCCGTTGACTCGTCGTGGGATGAACCCGATCCAGCGGCTCAAACACATGCAGCAACAAAACGGGTCCACCTTGTGCAAGCGCCTGATTTAGAGGCTCATGATCACGGATGCGCAAATCGCGTTTGAACCAGACGATATTCAAGGGCTGCATGCTCAAGGAACAGGCCGCCCGGCCATCAAGTTCAACGCGCGATCACAATCGGCAATCGTAAACCTTGGGCGGGGAAATTCACGAAATATAACCCGGGCGATAGCGATGAAGTAGCGATGCGATGAGCAATTCCAGATTGCATTTGCAAGCCGCGGGCGTCGTGAAGCGTCCAATTCGATTGGGCATGCTCAGGTTGAACCTGCACCCAATCGGTTGCAGGATTCGGAAACGGATTGAACACGTGATCGGTTGAGCTTTGGTCATCAATCGAATTAGGTTCGCAAACGGTGGCTTGCGCATTGAACCAGAGGGTGGCGCCGAAGATGGCTTGGCCCGCGCAGTCCGAATGGTCGTAAGCCCCCAAGTTGATGGCTTCGACCTGTTCCGCCCCGTTTTCATTCATGTAGGCCTCCGCTGCAAGGGCGTTTTGGTAGAAAACCTGCTCGTCCTCGGTGCAGTAATACATCCGCAACGGCGCTTCGGGAATCCACGCATACACATCATTGTCCGCTGCGGCTACCGCAAAGGGTTCGCCTTCGTTCAACAGTAAATCCAACACACCCGGCTGAACAAAATCCGCCGTGTAAAAAGGCAGCGCATTGTTGATCTGCCACCCCGGAGTTTGGCCATCGAATAGTTCGGCCAACTGGGAAGCATACGGCTCTTGGAAATACTCCGACGGGTCTTCGAATAAATTTCCATACACGCTCTGCCAAGCCAGGGCGGTATAGGCCAGGTAAGATGGATTGGAGTAGCTTGGATTGGCAAAAGTCTCGGGAAATTGGACACCGGTGATGCTGTAAGGACCCGAGCCGGGTGCGCTGGCAGTCACAGGGTATTGAGGCCAGTTATTTTGCAACTCCCGATGCAGGGCCATGGCTGCATGCCCCCCTTGGGAATAGCCCGAAATGAACAATTGATTCAGGTCGTGCGCGTTGCCGGAAGGATTTTCTACCGTGTGCAGCGCTTCGATCAGATAGGCCCCGGATGCGGCCTCGCTCTCGGCATGCACATACGGATGAAGGTGTGCGTCGTCCTCTCCCAAGCCCACATAGTCCGGCATCAATACCGTGAAACCCAGACCGGCCATCAAGAAACCGAGCTGGCCTTCGTAACTCAAAAAAGACGGCGCATCGGAGCGCACGAAGATGGTGCCGTGCATGTAGATATGTACTGGATTGGGGCACGCCGGGTCCAAATCTGTGGGCTCGAAAAGGGCGCCAGACACCGTGATGGTGGAATCCAAGAAAGGCATTTCATACTGTACCCGAAATGCCTCGACCCCTGTGATGGGCTGATACAATGCGCTAGGCAGGCCAAAATCCATTGCCAACGCTTCTACCTGGTACAGGTTTCTGCTTCCGATGGGGTCAAACGTTTGCGCGTTGGCATGCAGCACACTTAATCCGATCCAGATTAGCGATGCGGTGATTTTTCGAAGTTTCATGCCGCGTAAGTTCGGAATACTCTGCGGTTTCTGCTCCTCTACATTATTCACACACATTCGAAGTTGCTCAACAACAATAGCAGGTCGTCCACACTCACATTTCCGGAGTTGACCTGCACGGCCCGTGTCACGAGTTTGTCACACGAGAGCGAGTGGCAGCATATTAGAATTGGTTGGAGCCATAATGAGTACAAACGGCACGCTTTTATTACCGCAGGAATACCCGGAGCCCCAAAAGCAAAGAACCGCGCCGAGTTGGAATATTACTTCTAACTGCGACGCGGTTCCTCCGCGGCTTCATCGCGAGCGATGCGGGGGGCTCGGCGAACCGAACTCATCCCGTTGGGCACACGGCACGCTTGGCTTTGGCTCCTCAATTGCATTCTCAGCAACCCACCTGGGGCGGGACGCCTTGGATTTGCACCCTCGGCCCATGATTTGCCTCTTTCAAGCGCTGGATCAGCGGTTGCCCGCTTCTCCTGAGCTGATGGCTCTGCCTCCTTCCGCTTTGCAGCAGCATTCGGCTTTGCTTCGTTCAACAGCGTTTGTGGGTTGCACCGGTCTGCTGCCTGCTGGAACTTTTCAGTTTCAGCGCGCCCCCCTGACCACGTGGGGGCTTTCTTTCGAAATCCGCGATATCGCACAAGTGCTCTTTCGCTTCGTGAACGGACACTGACATCTCGCTTTCCAAATGAATCTGGTTTACGAGCCCCTTCGGGTTTGTCGCCATTCTCAGGCGACACAATCTCAGCATCTCAACTCAACCTCGGCACCTTTGTGCCTCAGTGTCTCGGAAAACAGTCAGGTCCGAAAACCTTCCCTTCACTTCGCGTCCCCCTCCGAAGAGGCATCCTGCGTTATGCTCCGTGGATGTTTCCATCCGTTGACATTGCCGAAATAAGGGTAAAGACGGCCGAGATGCAATTTTTCTCGTCGAAAGGAATTCACACCATTTTCACAGCCGTTTTTAACAATTGTTGATATTGGCATCGTGCGCTCAAGTTCGGAAAACTCTGCGGTATCTGAGCTTTTTCATTATTCACACACATTGCCGAAGTTGCTCAACAACAATAGCAGGTCGTCCACACTCACATTTCCGGAGTTGACCTGCACGGCCCGTGTCACGAGTTTGTCACACGAGAGCGAGTGGCAGCATATTAGAATTGGTTGGAGCCATAATGAGTACAAACGGCACGCTTTTATTACCGCAGGAATACCCGGAGCCCCAAAAGCAAAGAACCGCGCCGAGTTGGAATATTACTTCTAACTGCGACGCGGTTCCTCCGCGGCTTCATCGCGAGCGATGCGGGGGGCTCGGCGAACCGAACTCATCCCGTTGGGCACACGGCACGCTTGGCTTTGGCTCCTCAATTGCATTCTCAGCAACCCACCTGGGGCGGGACGCCTTGGATTTGCACCCTCGGCCCATGATTTGCCTCTTTCAAGCGCTGGATCAGCGGTTGCCCGCTTCTCCTGAGCTGATGGCTCTGCCTCCTTCCGCTTTGCAGCAGCATTCGGCTTTGCTTCGTTCAACAGCGTTTGTGGGTTGCACCGGTCTGCTGCCTGCTGGAACTTTTCAGTTTCAGCGCGCCCCCCTGACCACGTGGGGGCTTTCTTTCGAAATCCGCGATATCGCACAAGTGCTCTTTCGCTTCGTGAACGGACACTGACATCTCGCTTTCCAAATGAATCTGGTTTACGAGCCCCTTCGGGTTTGTCGCCATTCTCAGGCGACACAATCTCAGCATCTCAACTCAACCTCGGCACCTTTGTGCCTCAGTGTCTCGGAAAACAGTCAGGTCCGAAAACCTTCCCTTCACTTCGCGTCCCCCTCCGAAGAGGCATCCTGCGTTATGCTCCGTGGATGTTTCCATCCGTTGACATTGCCGAAATAAGGGTAAAGACGGCCGAGATGCAATTTTTCTCGTCGAAAGGAATTCACACCATTTTCACAGCCGTTTTCAACAATTGTTGATATTGGCATCGTGCTGGAAATGCCTACCAAGGCAACTCCAACGCCCGCACTTCCTCCTCGTAAAACGCTTCAAGCTCCGCTCGAACACTAGGTGCCATGGGCTGCTGAATCGCTGCGATGTTACTCGTCAACTGAGCTTCGGTGATGGCGCCGGGGATGACGGTCGAAACGGCGTCGAACGCTGTGCAGAATGACAACGCCGCCGGCATGAGGTCAACTTCCCCTCCTACGATGCTTTTCACGCGATCGACGAGCGCAGCACGTGTCGCAATGTCTTCGCGGGACCACCTCGCGCGCACACCCTCGAATTCACTGGTCGCCGTGTACTTACCCGTGAGCCAACCGGAGTCAAAAGGGATTTTGGCGATTACCGCAGCTCCGTGGTGTTTGACCAGGTCGAAAGCCCCTTTGCAATCCTGGTGAAGGATGTTGAAAAAGGATTGGATCACCCGGGCATTGGTGGTTTCAAGCAGCGTTGTAATCTCTGCTGCGAAATCCACAGAAGCGCCGTATGCCTTGATCTTGCCTTGATCTTGGAGACGCTCGAGCACCGCATAATGATCGCACGCATTGCCGTCGAGGAGCTCACTCGGCGGGCTGTGGATGATCGCGGAATCGAGGCAATCGATGTTCAATCGCTTAAGGCTCCGTTCAATGGACGGCTGAATTTGGTCGGCGCTGAAATCGACCGTGCCGTTGTCTAGCCGACCAAATTTGGTG
>JBMSHA010000035.1:0-11069 GCA_049416245.1 Flavobacteriales bacterium
GGTTGTAGTGATACACGTCACCGTCCAATTTGCCATCCTTGTACTCACCTTCTCGACGGATGGCCTCTCCAGTCAGCGTTCGCTTTCGCACGATTTCACCCGTCTCCTCGTCCAATTCTTCAACGATGATCCATTCACCGACGTCATGCCATTCTTTGAAAGGACCGGATTTCTTTTGATTTACTACGGTGAATTCCTCTTTCGGACGCCCGTCGCTAAACGTTAGCAAGACCGGGCCATTTTCGTGAATTTCTTGGACCAAGTTGCCTTGGTCGAATTGTCGGGTGGTTTGTAGCGTTCCATCGTCCATGAATTGCTTCCAAAAACCAATTTCGACGCCATCTTGATACATGCCCATGGTTTGTGGCCGCCCGTTGGAGAAATGGATGGTGCACATGCCGTGGAATCGGCCATTTCGGTAATTGATTTCGGAAAGCTTCGTGCCGAGTTCGTCCCAATTCACCCATTTTCCGTCACGTTCGCCTTGCACGTAAGATCCGTGCTCCAATTTCTGACCATTGGCCCCGAAACTCATGGTAATCCCGTGCAGTTCATCCAAGTTGTAGCCTTCTTGCAATCGAAGTCGGTTGTTGGCATCGTAGTACTTCCATTCTCCTTGCTTCAGCCGCTTGGGTTCTCCCTGTTCGTCCAATTGGTTGCTGGTCATGTACATTCCCTCAGCTTGCAATGATCCGTCCGGGCGGTAAAGTTTGGTAAAGGCTTTGCGCCCGTTTTCGATGTGGTTCACTTCCGACATCAAGCGTCCGTCTTCGTAGAAGAATCGGAATCCGCCTTTCGGCGTGCCATTTTCAAATTGGCCGCAGTAATAGAGGTTGCCGTTTGGCCAGACCCGAATCCATTGTCCTTCTTTTTTACCGCTTTTATTGGCGATGTTGTAGTCGACACCCGCTTCGCCCTGGGGATAAAATTCTCCATTGGGTGTCCCCGGTTGAGCGGAAACTTGAACGAGGCAGAATGAAAAAAGCACCACAATCCAAGTGGAACTGAGGGGGAAGAAAAACGAGTTGCGCGTCATGTAGCGAATTTAGCACAGGATGAAGTTGTTATCTCAAAACGCTAAGGAATTGGAGTTTTGTATCCAGTCTATGGGATGCGGAACTGGATTGTGTAATTTTGCACTCCCAAACCATCAAAACCCAGATTATGAAAGTTACCGTAGTTGGAGCCGGAAATGTCGGAGCGACGTGTGCAAATGTGTTGGCCACACGAGAAGTGGCAAATGAAGTCGTATTGCTCGATATCAAAGATGGATTTGCAGAAGGGAAGGCCTTGGATATTTGGGAAACGGCTCCCATCAATTTGTACGACACGCGCACTGTGGGTGCGACCAACGACTACGCGAAAACAGCGGGTTCTGATGTGGTGGTGATCACCAGTGGTTTGCCTCGTAAGCCGGGGATGAGCCGAGATGATTTGATCGCGACGAACGCAGGCATCGTCAAGAGTGTAACCCATTCAATTTTGGAACACAGCCCGGAGGCCATCATCATCGTGGTTTCGAATCCATTGGATGTCATGACCTACTGTGCGTATTTGGCTGCTGGAAAGTCTTCGAACAAGGTGATGGGCATGGCGGGCATCTTGGATACGGCGCGTTACCGAGCGTTTTTGGCAGAAGCTTTGGATTGTTCGCCGAAGGACATTCAAGCGGTCCTCATGGGAGGTCACGGCGACACCATGGTTCCACTTCCTCGATATACGACTGTAGGTGGCATACCGGTGACGGAATTGATCGAGGAGGAAGCGTTGAATGCCATCGTTGAGCGCACGAAGAAAGGTGGAGGTGAAATTGTGAACCTTTTGGGAACTTCTGCGTGGTACGCTCCGGGAGCGGCTGCTGCGCAAATGGTAGAAGCAATTGTGCGTGACCAAAAGCGCATCTTCCCGGTTTGTGCTTGGCTTACAGGAGAATATGGCATCCATAATCTGTACATCGGCGTTCCGGTGAAGTTGGGCAAGAACGGCATCGAAGAAATCATCGAACTGGACTTGAACGAAGAGGAAAAAGCGTTGTTGGCCGAAAGCGAGATTGCCGTTCGGGGTGTAGCAGAGGTGCTGGACCGCATGAACGCCAGCGCTTAATTCATTCTGCAGGAGTAACTACCACACGGGTGGCGACAGCGCCGGCCGTGGTCTGGAAGCGCAGTACATAAATTCCGGGGGTTGCAGGGGCTGTGATCGATTGATGTGTTGCCGTTGGCGTAGCTAGTTTTCGGCCCCATTGATCAAACCAAGTACATGCTGAATTTGATCTCAGGATGCCCCCAGGCTGGAGGTCCAGTTGCAGCGGTTGGCCGGCTTGAACCGGATTTGGAAAAGGAGCGAAGTCCGTGTTTGCTGAGGATTCGTTCAAGGAGAGCGCACTTCCATTGTACCATCGGATGCCACCGTTTTGCAGACCGACCAACAATTCGGGGAAACCATCGGAATTAACGTCGCCTAAAGAGGCAGCTGCGCGTATACCTTGTTGGTTCACATTCACTTGATGACTCTGATTGGGCAATGGAGCATCGAGCGTGTTGGCATCGACGACGCCGAAGTATTCGACGTTCCCCAATTCGTTTCCGACATAAATGTGCAACGCACCATTCATGTGCTGCAGCGCAGGAGTCGAATAGCCGTTGATGCCGAGTGCATTTTCCACCTGTATGGCTCCGAAATTCTCCCCAAACTCGGCACTTTCGAACAAGCACCAATCGGGTGTTGATGCTGAACCGCAATTGAGAAAAAGGGTCAGGGTGCCATTCTTCTCACCAACCACGAGATCCAGCAGTCCATCGTTGTTGACATCGATGATTTGGGGCGCGGCGAATTGGCCCACGTCGATGGTGTTTCCCTCATTGTCGTTGACGGCGAGTTGGATCATTTCCCAAACGGGCCACGCGTTCGGGCCGGCGACATTTTCATATACGTGCAACAGTCCCAATTCATCGCCAACGATCAGGTCCTGATCGCCGTCTCCATCCAAATCGCCGCTGGACGGAAAGGCACTCTCAATTCCATTAATTGCAAAATCAACAGCTGACCAAGTCATCCAAGTGAACTCTGGATTGGTTTCCGAACCGGTATTGCGAAACAAGGCCAAGGACGTCGGGGTTTCATTCACGCCTTCATACCGCTCCTTGTTTCCAATCATCAAATCCAGGTCCCCGTCACCATCCAAATCGGCTAAATGCGGAACGGCTCCGCGTCCGACATCGATCATACCGCTTTGGATCCATCGGTCATCCGCCAACGCCCATAACGGATTTTGCAAAGTCCCTTGGTTTTCCCACAGCTGAACACAGCGGTCGTCATCAATTTCAAGGGCAATGTTGGGTGAAACCACGAGGTCCCAATCGCCATCTTCATCGGGATCAATCGGGTAAGCCGCGGGGAAACGTGGCAACAGCATGGAATCCGCTAAACCAGAATGGGGCACCAAGGCAGGAAATGCATCATCGACCCACGCTGTGCTGTCTTGGCCATCCGCAGCATCTTCTAAAAACAATGCGCTCATCGTAGGGTAAGTCACATCGGAAATCAGCAAGTCATGAAAAAACTCGCCATCGGCTTGAATAGCAGTGATTGCTCCACCTGCATGAACACCATCACGGGACTCAAATTCTTCCACAGGCCGGCCTTCAGGGTCGGTCACATTGAATCCGCAATTGTGTTCCTCTCCGATAAACAGTGAATTGTCTTCAGCACCTTCCGAGAACATGCCGTAGCAACGATTCGTGCAAACGAGATCGAGTCCACACGCAGATTGGCCTGAAAATCGATACAGCGTGGTGCTCGTTTCTGTGAAACATATGATGTCCAAGTCGCCATCTGCATCGACGTCGAAAATGGCAGGCTTGTCAATCGTAAGGCATACGACCGGCAATGACTGCGCGCCCGTTCCGAAGTCCCAACTGGCCAATAGGGGTGTTGCGAAGGGTTCAAATTGGGGGACTCCGGGTGCTGTGGATACATTGCGCCACACGTGAATGCCGTTTTGATAACCGGTGAATAAATCGACCAGCCCGTCACAATCAAAATCTCGCAATAGCACCCAGTGCTTCACCGCAGGCCATCCGGTTGACCATTCGGGGCGCTCTCGATAATTTCCGGGGCTGAGCTGCTCAAAGACGAGCACGCGATTGCCGTCGCGATCGAACGAAAACAAGTCGTGGTCGCCATCCCAATCCAAGTCGATTTCTGACCATTGCGGCGCGCTCAATCCCCCTGTGAAGGGGTGGGGCAGGACTCCGTTTTCCCCGTACACAGGCACTCCCATTCCCATGGACCATTCCCAGGGAGATTGGGCAATGGAAGTCGAATAACCGATGAGGGTGCTGAGTAAAGCGATAAGCGCGAAAGCGGATTTCATGTGGGGAAGTTCGGGGCTTTGTGTTGATTTCTAAAATGGAATTGACCAAAACTCCGAAGTGTGAGCCGATACTTTTGGTCATGCTCAATTTCAACAACGAAGACCGCTTCTGGGTTGCTTTCGGTGGTGCATTCATGGGGCTTTCCGTTTTGTTGGCCGCTTTCGGTCGCCATGGTTTGGAATCGGCAGAATTGCAGATGAGGTGGGGGATCGCAATTCAATATTTGCGATTTATGGCAGCGGGCATCATAGGCATGACGACGCTGCGGTGTTTGTTCCATGCCTCACCGACCACGCCTTGGCCCGAACGCACGCTATTCCTCGGAGCGATGGCGTTTTCGGGCACCCTCATAGCAGAATGTATTTGGCCGAAGGCTTCGTGGGTGGCGACCATCGGAATCGTGGCGCCGGGTGGGGGTATGCTTATGATAATCAGCTGGTTGGTGTTTGTTTTTCAATTTATAAGAGCCACTCGACCCTTACGACCGGAATAAATTCACTATTTTTGAAATGAGAAATGCAATGACCAATTCTCTCATGAAACACGTTGGAAACACACCCTTTGACGCTTCGCTGGAGGCGGTCAACCTGGAAGGCGTTGCGCGAGCGCACTGGAACCTTCCTCCCGCAAAACTTATCTTACAAACCCTGCTTCGAGGAGAAGGAGTGTTGACCGACACAGGCGCTTTGGCCGTGTCTACTGGCACATTCACAGGCCGTTCCCCGAAGGATCGTTATCTCGTTTGCGATGATTCGACCCAAGACAAAGTCGATTGGGGTGCGATCAATCAGTCGATTTCTTCGGAGGAGTTCAACCAACTTCATTTGGATATCGCTCAGCACTTGCAGGGCAAAAGTGTTTTTGTTCGAGATGCGGCGGTAGGGGCAGATGAAAAAACACAAATAAAAACCCGGGTGATCTCGGAGAAGGCTTGGGCCAATTTATTTGTCAGCAACATGTTTATCCGGCTCAATGAAGAGGAGGTGCTCGTGCCGAAGCCCGAATGGACGGTCATTTGCGCGCCCTCATTCCAAGCGACCCCGGAACGTCATGGTTGCCGACAAGGAAACGTTACTGCAGTGGACTTCACCCGCAAGATGATTCTGATTGCAGGCTCAGCCTACACAGGGGAAATCAAGAAGGGCATGTTTTCAGTAATGAATTTTGTCTTGCCCACCGTGCACGGTGTGTTTCCCATGCATTGCTCTTCGAATGTGAACGACGAAGGGCATGTTGCGGTCTTTTTCGGACTTTCGGGAACCGGAAAAACAACGCTCAGTAGCGATGAAGATCGCATGCTAATCGGGGACGATGAACACGGTTGGGGAAGCGAGGGTATTTTCAACATGGAGGGCGGTTGTTATGCCAAGACCATCGACTTGGATGCAGATCGTGAGCCTCAAATTTTCAATGCCATTCGCTTCGGTTCGATGCTTGAAAATATTGGCTTCCAGCTCGACGGAGTCACGCCAAACTACGAGGATGCTTCCATTACCCAAAACACCCGGGTTTCATATCCAATTCACCACATTCCCGGTGCCTCCAATACGGGTAAGGCGGGTCACCCAAGTGATATTTTCTTCCTGACGTGCGATGCGTTCGGGGTCATACCCCCCATCAGCAGGTTGGACAAAGGCCAGGCGATGTACCATTTCCTTTCTGGTTATACGGCAAAAGTTGCCGGTACAGAGGTTGGTGTAACAGAGCCTCAAGCTACATTCTCTGCCTGTTTCGGAGCACCGTTTATGCCGCTCGCTCCCACGGAATATGCAGCGATGTTGGGCAAGCGAATGGAATCGCATGGCGCTCGAATTTGGTTGGTCAATACGGGCTGGTCAGGAGGTGGCTATGGCGTAGGCAACCGGATGAAGTTGAAGTTTACCCGTTCGATGATCCGCTCTGCGATGCGGGGCGAGCTCGATGCGGTAGAGATGCATCGCGATCCGGTGTTTGGATTGAATTCTCCAACGGTTTGTCCCGGAGTACCAAGCGACTTGTTGATCCCAAGGAGAGTTTGGGCGGATCAAGCGGAATACGAAAGGACCGTGAATCACTTAGCTGATCTTTTCGTCAAGAATTTCGCTCAATTCGAATCTGCTGCTACACCTGCGATGCTGGAAGGTTCACCGGCGCGGGTTTGAAGACTTCGGAAAACGCTTGCTAGGCGATACCTTTGGGGCATGCGGGTTTTCTATGCTCCTGATGTCCATCCTTTGCACCAATTGGATGAAGATGAATCCAAGCACATGGTGCGCGTGTTGCGTGCACGCCCGGGAGACGAATTTGAAGTGGTCAATGGAAAGGGAAAGCGCTGGCGTGGTGTGCTGGTCGATGCGGACAAGCGCGCCTGCACCCTCCGTACGGAATTGATTGAAGAAGTTGATGCGCCGGCTTCAAATTTGACTTTGGTCGTCGCTCCGACAAAGAGTACCGATCGATTTGAATGGCTATTGGAGAAAGCCATGGAATATGGCGTGAGTTGCATACAGCCCGTTTGGACCCACCGCAGCGAGCGTAAATCGGCGAAATCAGATCGGTGGAATCGCATATTGATTAGCGCACTGAAGCAATCTCGGCAAATCTGGCTGACTCAATTGAATGAGCCGATGGACTGGTCAGCGTGGTTGGAGGCCCCCAAGGATAAGTCGGGTTTTATTGCGCATTGTGAACCGGCGGAGAAGCTTCACTTCTTTGATTCGGTTCAAGGAAAACCGGCGTGTTGGATTGCCATCGGTCCAGAAGGGGATTTTACACCAGAGGAAATTCAAGCGGCTACGAATAAAGGAGCGCAAGCCGTCTCCTTAGGAAATCAACGGCTCAGAACGGAGACTGCAGCTTTGGCGGCCATTCAGATGCACGCTTTGGCCCACCGATAAAACTCATGGAGATTCTGGCATGGGTTGCCAATGAGTCACATCAGCAAAAAAATGATTGCTGTTTCCTTCGCCGGACCAGAAATGAGCACCGTGTTTGGCGCACTTGTCCGGATCAGCAGCGAAGTAGTTTTCGCAAAATCTAAGCACAATGACTTCACGGATTTCGAATGCGAGGTCTTTGCCTGGCAAAAACACACGATTTCCCGGAATAAAAGCCAGAACACGTTGATCGTGTTGCGGCAATCGAGTCTCGACTGGTATCCAGTTAGCAGGCATCATTTTCCGGTGAAAGCGGGTTTGCGCTTTTCTAAGAACGCCGCCACGCCTTCCGCATAATCGGCCGTTTGAGAAGCTTCCATTTGCAAGTCTCGTTCGAGCGTGAGGTGGGCAGAAAGCTCATTGTCCCAGCCTAGGTTGAATGCCCTTTTGGTCAATCCCAGTCCTCGGGTGGGCATGGCAGCAAGGCGGTTGGCCAACTCCGTAACGGCTGTTTCAAATTCTTCATCCGGCACGGCGTTGTAAATCAACCCCATGGCTACGGCTTGGTCGGCTGGAAGTTTGTCTCCGAAAAAGGTTAAGGCAGCAGCGCGTTGCATCCCAATGAGCCGGGGCAGCATCCATGTTCCGCCGCTGTCTGGAATGAGGCCAATCTTCGAAAACGCCTGAATAAACGAGGCCGACTTTTTGGCGATGGTAAGGTCACAGGCTAGCGCGATGTTCGCGCCGGCGCCTGCTGCGCCTCCATTTACGGCACCGATGACGGGTTTCTCCATGGCTCGAATGCGACGGATGCTTTCATTGTACGTCTGCTCAACGATTTCTGTAAAGTCCGGAGCATCCGGGGCGGTGACCTCTTTCAAGTCTTGACCGGCGCAAAAGGCCTTGCCGGCTCCCGTTATGACGACGCAGCGGACATGTTCATCTGCCGCCGCTTCGTCCAGTGCGGATTGGAATGAGCGCCCCATGGATTGATTGAAGCTGTTAAACACCTCCGGGCGATTGAACTGGATGGTTCGAACCCCACCTTCGGTGCCAATGAGTATCGAGGATTTGGTGTTCATGGTGTTGGAATGATGATGAGGGGGAGGTTTGTTTCGCCGACGCCAAGAATATAGTGTCCCGGAGGAATCCCTTGCAATGTGAGTATTGGATTCGAAACAGCACCGCCCAATTGGAAATTTTGAACCAGTTGGCCTGAGATGGAGCGCAGCTTGACTTCTTGTTGGTTTTCGGTGATGCCTTCTAGATGCAGAATTCCAGATGTCGGGTTGGGATACAAACGCAATTTCCGGTGTTGTTCCGCGATAGCATTGGCCATCCAAGTAACCTCAATCTCCTCTTCGCATCCTAACTCGTCACTGACCCATACGGTGATCGTCTCCCCATCCACCAACATGGCAACTGCTTCAGCGCAGGTTGATTCATCGAATGTGCTCAATGAATCTCCTGTGCAAAGGGTCACGTCATCCACCATCCAAATTACTTCGTATGCTCCGCTCGCTCCGGAGACTTCCGCGTAGGCGGCTCCGTTGATTGCATTGACGTTGACTTGGAGTTCACAGGGAATGCAAGTGGGAAGCGGACTCGGATTCAATTCCCAAGAACCCATTGGAGTGAGATCGGCATTGTTGAATACAGGGTATTGTTCGGGATATCGCACGGCTCGGAAAAGCAAATTGGCATTCATCCCCAATTCGGTTCCTTGCTCCACCGGTTCGCCTGATTGGATGGGCAGGCGGTAATACCAAGCGGTATCTCCTTGTGGAGTGAATTCAAAAATTTCTCCGGTTCTGCCTCCGAGAATCAAGTTGTTACCGTTCGGTAATCGCTCAAAATTCGATAAGCCGCTGCTGAAGAAATCGGTAGGTACAGGAGCTGTCCAACTCCAATCAAAGGTCTCCGGCCCAAACGTATTTCCAATCAACGCGTACGAGCTGTCTGCAGGATTCCATGTCGGATTCAGTAAGTGCACACTCGAGTACGGTCCGGTCGCTCCAGGATTGCGGTTGTTAAACACACCAATCTTACCAAAATCGGGAGAGCCTTGATGGTACGGGGCATCCAGCCACGTAGCGGCATGCTGGTAATGCAGCTCTTGATCTTCACTCACGCCCTGTCCGTAGGCTTCAGGATTGCCCCATCGCCAGATCAATCCCGCGTCGGGTTCAGATTTATCAATAATCCACAACTCATCGAATGTGGGCACGCTCACCAAGATTTGATTTAAGCCACCATGAAAATCGATGCTGTTCATGTGAAGCCAGTCGGGTGCTTCGGCACTCGGTGTGCCGAAATTGACATTGATGCGCTGTGGTGCTTCGGCAATTGTTCCGTAGTTCAACTTGGTGGAATCGAAATCTTGGACCAGATGGTCCCACGCGCGCCACTGCCATATGACGTCCGCTCCACCGGATTCATTCGGCTGGAGTTCGATGATCCGCTCGCTCCAGAGTTCACCGTCCTCAAGCAACGCAGGATTTCGCCCCGCCTCGATGGCCTCCAAGCTGTCTATGCGCTCCCATGCAATGGCTAATACGGTGCCGGATTGGGTTAGGGTGAAATCGTGGTGTAGCCGCCCCGTTGAGTCGTTTAATTCATAGCTCCAAAGTACCTCGTTCTCCCACGACCGCGCCTCAATAACCGCTCCGCCACCGCCGGCCCAAATGGCATCGCCAAGAAAAGCTGCCGGTCGATGTGCCCAAACCAAATTTCCCATTGGAGTCAAGTATGCGCTGTTTCCGGGTCGCCGTAAGCTGTCATTGGTCCACATGTGCACCACCTCTCCGCAAGCGTCAAGCAGCCGCGCATGCGGCTGGTTATGCGGATACACCAGGGTGTAACCGGCTGAGTACGTCTCGGGATTGTAAATGATGGTGCCAACCGTGTTCGGTTGAGCTGCGCTTAAGACGGCAGTGAAAATGAACACGAAGAACGTGATGAGGCGAAAGGTGTGAATCATTGGACTATGAGTCTGAAGGTAGCGGAGTGATCGCTTGAAACCGATTCGATGGGGTGTAAAATTCCAACATACAGCCCCGGTGACCAAATGTCACTCGCGATTCGGGTTTGATCTGAAAACGTCTCTGAGTGCACGAAGGTGCCAAATGCGTCGTAAAGTTCGAGGCGCCAGCGAGAGGACGAGGTCCCAGTCCATTCAATCGCGAACCCATCAGACGTTGGATTTGGATACACTTGCCACAATTTCCCGGATTGATTGTTGGGTTCGAGCACGTCGTTCACCTCGCAAGCTTCGAGGTTGGGATCCAATTCGAGTGGAGGTCCGGGATCGAGATTTTGGCTTGCAAGCGCCGGGTGCGATAACGGAATGTGTGTTGCGCGAAAGACACTATTCTGGCTAGGGTTATCTCCTTGGGTAAGTACGCCGTTTGAGGTTTCGGGATTGATGTACTCCCAAACGATTTCTTCATTTTCATCCAATTCAAAAAAGCGACCGTCTGCACCTTGGCAAATCAGGCGGTGCCCGCTCTCAAGAAATTCATAGCCCGAGACATTGTTAGAAAAGAACGCCCAATCTGGTGCGCTGGGATAGGTCCAACTGGGCGCTGGTGGTGCGCACGGTAAGGAGGTTGGGAACGGCACGAATTTCCCGTCATTGTCGAGGGGGAAAGGGATGTGGTGAACAGTGCTGAAGGGGCCTTCAGGTCGGCCCGCGCCGTTGTTGAATACCGTCACTCCCAGTCCTTCCACCAGGTCGGTGAAGCGCGCATCGTGTTGGCCAAAAAAAACCTGATCGGTCACTGCGCCTCGCCCGTAAGCAGCGGGATTGCCCCACCTCCAAATCAAATCACCACCTTGG
>JBMSHA010000036.1:0-10853 GCA_049416245.1 Flavobacteriales bacterium
TGAAGTGGGGCATTCATTTGGGCAAAACGCAGTTTTCTCAGGGATATCCGTTGAAGTAAAACCAGGAGTTGAATGCTTGATAAGCGGAGCAAATGGAAGCGGGAAAAGTACCCTTGGTGCCATTTTCGCCTGTGAAGTAAGCCCTGAAAAAGGGAATATTGAATGGCGCACAGGAAACGACGTGTTGACTCCGGAACGCGTTTTGCGCGCCACCGCACGGGTGAGTCCGAACACCGCGCTTCATCCCGACCTGTCAATTGAAGAATTGATTCAATTTCAAGGTCAATTCCGTGGATGGAGGTCCGAATTGGATCCACTTGATTGGCTGGGATCTGGAGGGCTTACCGGGAAAACCTTGAAAAAGCGCTTTGGCACATTGAGCTCGGGAATGCAACAACGGGTAAAATTAACATTGGCCTTGGCTGCAGACACAGCCTTGGTGGTCCTTGACGAACCGTGCGCCAACCTCGATGAAAAAGGCCAAGTTTGGTACCGTCAAATCCGACAAGCAGTGGTTGCCCAAACTACGGTTATTGTATGCTCAAATGATCGAACTGAGGACACCATAGGTCCTAATCAATCAATCTCGCTGTAGATTTTTTTAGCTGCCTAAACAGCTATTTATCAGTGTTTTAAAAAATATTTATAGCCAAAGATGTAACTTTTTTTGATTGCGTGGCGTAAAAGGAGGTCGAACCCTAGAATTCGAAAATTTTAATACCTCTATACCATGAAACTTCAAAAGTTTTACATTCTTGCAGCCGCTGCTCTTTTAATTGGTGCGGTTTCTGCCTCGGCCCAAACGGCAGCCTTTAACGCAACGGCTGGTCCTTTTGATAATTTGGATCATGCTTGCATTGCAAAATCTGAGACCGGTTCTCAAGTTTTGTTGTTGAACAACAACGACATCGTTGTACAATCTTTCCGCGCTTGCACTGAAGGATATGCTGAAAAGGCATACGTCGTCATCAAGCAAACAAGTGCTGACGGAAAAATTGCATGCGAAATCACAGACAGCCGAGGCAACACATTGGGTGGTCAGAAATTGGACATCCGAGAAGGCTTCAATGGCATGGTGACATTCAAATTGCTGGCCAAAGTAGAGTCGGGCATGACCTACAATGTAAAGTTCCGTGCGATCAACACCAATTTGGTCATTGAAGGACGTTACGGCGAAGACTCTGAAAACACCCTTCATTTGAACGGTTGGAAGCTCGATGGAAACATCTCCGCTGCTGTGGGAATGCGTGAAGTCATTGAAAAGCCAAACACGTTGGTAGACGGCCGCAACCCATACGGTGACGAGAGCGTGGAAGATCGTGCTTCTGAGTTCAATGCGAACTTCTCGGTTTACCCTAACCCATTCAGCAACGACTTCTCTGTAAAGTTCAACCGCGACTTGAAAGGCGAAACAACGGTGATGTTGACTGACTTGTCAGGAAACGTTTTGCACCGTGAGGTTCGCATGAACCCGCTCAACGGTCAGCAGGTTTACATCAACCCCGTATACAACTTGCACCCAGGTGCTTATGCTTTGCGCATCATCAACGACAACCGAGTATATACCCAAACGTTGATGAAGCAATAATTCAATATGTGTTTTGTGTTCTAAAAGGGACCGCCTTCGGGCGGTCCTTTTTTTGTTTCCAGTTCTCTGGAAAAGAACTAACGTCAAGCCAATCGATCAAGTAAATCCATGACAGTTTTTACAGGCGCAAACGTTTCCGATGGAACTTCGATGAAACGCGTGAGCCAATTCGCCATGCTCCCGTTCCAAAGACCGGGTCGCTCATAGATTCGAATCGGACGACCTTCCCAATCTTTCTCCGCGGTGAAATACATTGAAGCGTCTTGAAACGCATCGAGATTGTAAGTCGAACCGTCGAAGTGCCGGGTACTGCAAACCAAATCCACCGGATTGAAGTGCGTTCCAGAGCCCAATGCACCCGGTGGCAATTCTGCACTTTCAACAATAGCAGGCGCCACCCAACCTGACCGGTACCGAACCCAAAAAGGACCTCCGCCCGGCGCACCTTCATTTCGCACCATGCCCGCCACACGAATGGGGCGATCAAGTGCCTCCAACAAATTTTTGGGGTCGTCACCCACGGCTGCGTTGAACGGTTTCAGCCAGTCTGTTGCCTGTTGCCTCCACACCGCATCATCTGGGTTCGCTTGTTCGATTAGGGCATTTCTTTCTTCGGTAAGCCGAAGGCATTCGCCCAACAGAACGGCCCCCTCCTCATTGCGCTTGGCCATAAGATGGCTCCCTACCACATTATCGATGTTACGGATTAATACAAATGGCGCAGTCTCGGCAACTTCCATCAAATTTTTCAGCAAGGCCCCGTGGCCACCAGGGCGGAACAGCAAGCGCCCGTCCGCATGACGTGCAACAGATTGTGTGCTTAGGTCCCAAGCCAAAGCATCCGTTTCAGGGTGCTGCGTTGAAAGAGACACGCGCGATTGGTCTGACCAAATTTTGGCAACCTCGTCCTTATAAGCCTCTGGCACGGTAAAATGAAGCGGCGCGGCGCCCATCCACTGATGCCATTCTGCTGTGTGCTCTTCAAAAGAATTCTTAGCGGTTCCATCCTCGTAACGATGAAAGGGAATTAACCCCTTTGGCCGATGGCTCCATCCCATCTCCGGGTCAAGCATCCACCGTATAGCCAACTCCACGCGCTCTTTCCCTTGTAACCTGGACAATTTGGCACGTTGCTCATCCGTCCAAAATGGAAAGCGATCGCCTTCGCGTTCTAGCCGTTCTTGAATCTCCGAAACCAATGATTTTCGAAGCGCGCCGAACATCCTAGAGGCTGCGCCAGAGGCGGGGACAAACCGGCAAGATTGATTGGCTAGATCCGGAAAATTAGCGGTACGATGTGTCGCTTGGATGCGTTGGTCTTTGGTCAGGCGGTCGATTCCGTGACCCACCGTGCACGCTTCACTTACATCCAAGGCATTGGCACCCGAGCGCAAACATTCGATTTGCTCATCCGCATCCGATGCGGTCCAATTTCTACTTCGAAAATCGTCTAAATCCTGAGCGCTCCACGCATGCTTCATGCGTTAAAAATACACCCATCACCTCCAAATAACTCAACGGCTTCAGCGGAAAACGTCGGCCAAGGCCAATTGCAATTCTCTCCATTCCTTCAAATCTCTGAGCCGGATCGTTCCGCTTGGCTCGGGAAGCAAGAGAATGCATTCCAAAGCTCGATCGTGTCCCATGACGCGCAAATAGGAGCACAGTTTGAATCTCGCCCCGTGAAAGGAGGCCCGATCTCCCCGATTCCAAGCTTGTTCCAGCATGACCAATAACATGGGCGCATTTTGCACAAACCGAAATGAGAGATTACGCGCCATTTGGTCGTTTCCCTGAAGGGCATGGACCAGCCGTTGGTTGGTTGGAATCGTCATGCCCTATCGTACGATGCTTTCAGAAAAAGGTTCCGCTGGTCGATGTATTTTTGGTGTATGAAAAAGCAGCGAGTCCTAGTCACTGGTGGTGCAGGTTACATTGGTTCTCATACGGTGGTTGAACTGCATGCAGCGGGATACGCGCCGGTCATATTGGATAATTTCTCCAATTCACATCTCTCGGTATTGGAAGGTATTGAGCAAATCCTCGGATTCCGCCCCGAGGTGATTGAAGTGGACTGTTGCAACATGCTCGCGCTTGAGGAAGCTTTGCACGGAAGCGCTGCCAAGGGATCATTCTCTGGCATTATCCATTTTGCCGCTTTCAAAGCGGTTGGCGAAAGCACGGAACAACCACTGAAATATTACGAGAACAACCTCAGTAGCACGGTCAACGTGCTGCGTATCATGGAGAAACTGCACATTCCCAATTTGGTGTTCTCCAGCAGCTGTACGGTGTATGGCCAACCGGAATCCATTCCAGTCGACGAAACCGCTCCGATGCGCGAGGCGGAGTCGCCATACGGGTATACCAAGCAAGCTTGTGAGCGTATCATCCGAGATGCACACTCCAGCCAACAAAATGTCAATACTGCGCTCCTTCGGTATTTTAATCCCATCGGCGCCCATCCGACAAGCCACATCGGCGAATTGCCACTCGGACATCCCAATAACCTCATCCCGTATTTGACACAAGCCACTGCCGGACTGCGTGATCCCCTTGTGGTTTTCGGGGACGACTATCCCACATCGGATGGAACGTGCATCCGGGACTATATCCACGTGGTGGACCTCGCAAAAGCCCATGTGGCGGCTTTGAATTGGCTGAATGAACAAACCGATGCCTGCGAAACCTTTAACCTGGGCACAGGCGGAGGGCACACGGTGCTCGAGGTGATTGAAGCGTTTGAAAAAGCCAACGGCCTTGCTGTACCTCATCGAATCGGTCCCCGACGGCCCGGCGACGTCACTGCGATTTACGCGGATGCGACGAAAGCGCAAGAGAAATTGGGTTGGACGTGTGAATTGAGCCTCGAAACAGCACTTCGCGATGCGTGGAATTGGCAGCAAAAGTTGTCAGCCTAACCCCATCCCAAAACGACTGCGCAGAAACACACCGCAAATCCGAGTAGGTATCCCGCATACACCTCAATGTGTCGGTGAACCCCCATGTGAATGCGGGCAAACCCTACCAAGCCCGCGAACAAAACCAAAATAGCGTTGAGCTCCCAATGCGGGGAGAGTTGGATGGCTTGAACCGCCATGACGGTGCCCAATACGCCTCCTTGTGCGAGCATGTGCATGCTGATTTTGAACCATTGCGTAATGACCAAAGCCAGTCCGATGGACAACATCAGTCCCATCCACATGTCAAGGTACACGAGCGGAACATACAGCGCCGGACTTGAACGGAGGAGCCCATACGTCATCACGAAATACGCCAGCACAATGAGAAACGGCAATCCCCGTTCTCGCCGAATCCGAATGTCCAAATCACTGAGAAACCCACGGCGATGCAGCACATAAATCGAGATTGCCGGAGCCAACGTATTCACCAGTACCACCACCCCCATGTACGCGAAAACTTCGGGCAAAGCCTGCAAGTAGGGATCGATTGCAAAAACCAACACCAAGGTCAGAAGTGGCATCACCAGCGGGTGCAACACCCCGGAAATCCATTTGGCCCACATCATCACAATTCTTTCCGTAGTCGTGCAACCGGGATGCCCAATTGCTCTCGGTACTTCGCCACGGTGCGGCGGGCGATGTTGTAGCCTTTGGCATTCAACAATTGCCCCAGCTTTTCATCCGAAAGCGGCTTGCGCTTGTCCTCCGATTCGATTGCTTCCTCCAATATTTTTTTCACCTCCCGCGAACTCACCTCCTCTCCCGTTTCGGTGGTCAGGCTCTCGCTGAAGAAGGATTTGAGCAAGAATGTACCGTACGGGGTTTGGACGTATTTGCTGTTGGCCACGCGAGAAACCGTACTGATGTCCATGTTCACCACATCCGCAATGTCCTTCAAAATCATCGGTTTCAATTCAGTCTCATCTCCGGTCATGAAGTAGTTATGCTGGTGATTTACGATGGCTTGCATCGTTTGAGTCAACGTGTGCTGTCGTTGCCGGATGGCATCCACAAACCACTTCGCAGAATCGATTTTTTGCTTGACAAAGGTGAGGGCATCTTTCTGCTGGCTACTCGTTTTGGCTCCGCTCGCATACGTTTCCATCATCTCCTTGTACATGGGGCTGATGCGCAACTCCGGCGCATTGCGCTGATTGAGTTGCAACCGCAGTTCGTTCTCTTCAACCGTCAGCAAAAAGTCAGGGACAATTTGAACTGCTGAGCCGCGGCTGGATTCTGCGCCGGAATTCCCCGGCTTCGGATTCAACTGGGTGATTTCTGCCAACGCGTCCTTGAGCGCTTCTTCGTCGATGTCCAATTTCTTTTGGATGCGATCAAAATGCTTCTTTGAAAAGGCCTCAAAATGAAATTCTAGGATTTCCAAGGCAATGCGTTGGGCAATCCGTCGGGAGATTTTGCTGGACGCCGTTCCGTTGGAATCGAATTTTCGCTGCAATTGAAGTTGCAAGCATTCGCGAAGGTCGCGCGCTCCCACTCCGGCAGGATCGAGTGTTTGAACCAACTTCAATGCCGCTTCCAACTGAAATCGCTCCGCCACAATGCCTTCGGTGAATGCCAAATCGTTTACAATGCTCTCCAGGTCCCGGCGCAAGTAGCCCGCCTCATCCAAATTCCCGATGATGTGATCGGCAAAACCGCGAATCTCATCCGGGGCATCCACCAGCCCCAACTGGGCGTGCAGCCGCTCGAAAAATGACGTGCCGCTGGAGAACGGAACCGATTTATCCTCGTCATCGGCACTGTGGTTGTTTGCGCTCAACCGGTAATCCGGTGTTTCGTCATCGAGGTATTCATCGAAATCGAATTCCTCCAGGGATTCACTCGCGTCTTGTTCGACGCCATCTTCAAGATCATCCTCCCATTCATTTTCCTGACCTTCCTCAAGTGCGGGATTGGCCTCCAGCTCTTCTTTGATGCGCACCTCCAATTCGGTGGTGGGCAATTGCAACAGCTTCATCAACTGAATCTGCTGCGGCGAGAGCTTTTGGAGCAGTTTCTGTTGAAGGCTTTGCTTGAGCATGGAGGTCGGTTAAAATTCTGCGTTCTGCGGAGTACGCGGGAAAGGAATGACATCGCGGATGTTGGTCATACCGGTCACGTACATCACCAACCTTTCAAAACCCATGCCAAAACCGCTGTGCACCGCTGAACCAAAACGACGTGTGTCCAAATACCACCAGACGTGTTCTTCGGGAATGTTGAAGTCCGCGCACTTTGCTTGGAGTTTCTCCAATCGCTCTTCCCGCTGACTCCCTCCGATGATTTCGCCAATGCCGGGCACCAAAACGTCCATGGCCGCCACCGTTTTGCCGTCATCATTTTGACGCATATAGAAGGCCTTGATTTGAGCCGGATAATCCGTGATGATCACCGGACCGTTGAAGTGTTTTTCCACCAACCAGCGCTCGTGTTCACTTTGTAAATCCACTCCCCATTCGACGGGATACTTGAACTTCTTCTTTTTGTACGGCTTGGATTGTTGGAGCAAATCAATGGCCTCGGTATACGACACATGCTGGAAAGGAGCGTCCACAACCGCCTGCAATCGAGCGCGCAATGGCTGGTCGTGGCGTTGGTCTTGAGGCAATTGTTTTTCGGCTTCGATTTCGCGGTTTTCGAGAAATTCCAAATCCTCCGAGCATTGTTCAAGCACATCATGCAACACCGACTTAAGGCAATCCTCCGCAAGCCGCATGTTGCTCGCCAAATCTGCGAACGCCACCTCCGGCTCAATCATCCAGAATTCTGCGAGGTGCCGAGACGTGTTGGAGTTTTCAGCCCGAAACGTGGGCCCGAAGGTGTATACCTGCCCCAATGCCATCGCACCCAACTCAGCTTCCAGTTGTCCGCTTACGGTAAGATTGGCGGTCTTTCCGAAAAAGTCCTCAGTGAAGTCCACTTCATTCGAATCCGTTTTTGGAACGTTGTTCAAATCCAATGTGGTCACTTGGAACATCTCGCCTGCTCCTTCAGCATCGCTTCCCGTGATGATCGGGGTGTGCATCTGGAAAAACCCACGGTCTGTGAAGAACTTGTGAACGGCAAAATTCAGCGCATGGCGAACACGAAAGACGGCTCCGAAGGTGCTTGTTCGAAACCGCAAGTGTGCCTTTTCTCGCAGAAACTCCATGGTGTGCCGTTTCATTTGAATCGGAAACGTTTCCGGATCGGCATCGCCCAAAATTTCCAATTCCGTGACCTTCAATTCAGTCGCTTGACCTGAGCCTTGTGATGCCTCCAAAATGCCCTTCGCCGAGATTGCTGCACCCGTTGTGATGCGCTTCCGCGTCACCTCAGCAGTCTGTTCTCGATCGATAACCAATTGCAAATTGCCCAAACACGAACCGTCGTTTAAGGCGATAAATTGGTCATTGCGGAAGGTCCTGACCCAACCTTGCACCCAAAATTCTTTTCCTACCTGCGCCTCATCGCGCAAGTTCACAATGCGTTCTTTCTGCATATTCCTGCTTTATTCCTGCGGACTCATGCGTTTTGCGCACTCGCCTATGCAAAGAAACGGCAGGAAGAGCTGATTTTACGCATTGTCCGACTCCACTTTTCCATCGCGCAATCTCACCACGCGTTGAGCACATGCCGCAATATCTTCTTCATGGGTGACCAGGATAACGGTGTTGCCCGCCTCTTGAATTTCGCCGAAGAGCCCCATAATTTCCATGGACGTGGCGGTGTCCAGATTGCCCGTAGGCTCATCCGCCAAAATGATGGACGGACGATTCACCAAGGCTCGTGCCACAGCCACGCGCTGTCGTTGACCTCCACTGAGCTCATTGGGTTTGTGGATCATGCGGTCTTTCAATCCCACCATGTCCAACACCTCTTCCGCTCTTTGCATGCGATCCTGCTTCGACATTCCGGCATAGATCAAAGGCAAAGCAACGTTTTCGAGGGCAGAATATCGTGGTAGCAGGTTGAAGGTTTGGAATACAAAACCGATTTCGCGGTTCCGAATTTCCGCCAGCGCATCTTCATCCAAATTGGCCACATTTTGGCCATTGAGATGATAAGATCCAGCCGTGGGGCTATCCAAACAACCCAAAACGTTCATCAGGGTCGACTTGCCGCTCCCCGATGGCCCCATCAGCGCCACGTATTCATTGGCAGCAATATTCAGATCTAAGCCATCGAGCGCATGGACTTCCTGAGTTCCAATTTGATAGGTCTTGCGCAACCCTTCAATGGTGATGAGTGTTTTCACACCATCAAAGGTAGCGCGGGAAATACAATGCTTGTTGTTAGGTTCTCTTTCAAGGCATTGATTGCCTGCAGAGATTGATTCGTAAGTTTACCCCATACAGGCATCATTTTCCCATGAACCAAATCCTCGCCATACGTGCAATCAAATGGTGGTCAACCCTGATTTGCCTTTTTGCATTGATTCCACTGCAAGCTCAGGTGATCGTGGACCAAACGCTTACTGCAGAGGAGGTGGTCGAAACCATCCTCCTAGGAGAAGGTGTCCAAATCTTCAACATCACCTATTCCGGTGATTTGGACCAAATCGGCTCGTTCGACGCCAACAACTCCAACATCCTCATCGAAAACGGAATGATCATGGCCACCGGGAGTTGTGTCAACGTCATCGGTCCCAACAACTCCGGTAGTTCGACCACTGGTGGAGGAAACTTCGGCGTGAATGACCCCGATCTCGATCAGCTATCCACCTTCAATACCAACGACGCTGCAGTTTTGGAATTTGACTTCATTCCTACAGGAGATTCATTGAGTTTCAACTACAGCTTTGGCAGCGACGAATACAATGAGTACGTCTGCGGCTCGGTCAATGACGCATTCGGATTTTTCTTGAGTGGCCCCGGCATCAATGGACCTTACAGCAACAATGCCATCAACCTTGCCACCATTCCTGGAACTGACGGCACGCCGGTGACCATCAACTCTGTGAACAACGGCAATGTGGGTTCTTCAGGAACAGCGAGCAACTGTGCCCAAGTTGATCCCGACTGGATGAACAACACGGCATACTATGTGGACAATGCCACCAACAGCGACCCCAATGCCACGCAGTTGGATGGATTCACCGTCACGCTCAAAGCAGAAGCCTCCGTTCAGTGTGGTCAAACCTATCACATCAAAATCGCCATCGCCGATGCCGGTGACACGGCTTTTGACAGTGCCGTTTTCATTGAAGGCGGTTCGTTTTCATCCAATGCGTTTGATATCATTGCGACAGCTTCAATTTCGGGCAATCAAATTTTCGGCGGTGACACCACGGTTGTCGAAACGTGCAATGATGCTGTTTTCCAAGTGGTTCGACCGGTAGCAAACATCGCAGACACCTTGGACATCACGATTTCTGGAACGGCAACGAATGGCGTAGATTATGAGTTAATCGACACCGAAGTCATCATGGAAGTTGGCGAATTCACCTACGACATTCCACTGAACGTCAT
Source organism: Flavobacteriales bacterium (assembly GCA_049416245.1). Classification (GTDB taxonomy): domain Bacteria; phylum Bacteroidota; class Bacteroidia; order Flavobacteriales_D; family Sanyastnellaceae; genus UA16. The sequence goes on from JBMSHA010000036.1 coordinate 10,002, forward strand.
TCCAGATGCCGAGGTGGAAGGTCCCGAAACAGTCACCATCGAATACTTGTACATCAACCTCTGCGGAGATTCCGTTTTGCGCTCTGCAACCTTGATTATTCAAGATTTCGAACCCGCGGTTCTGGAGTACGAGTCTCCCGTTGGTATTTGCAATGGCGAAGCCATATTGGAAGTGCAGCCCATAGGGGGGTACGGTCCATTTACCTTTCTGTGGAGCACCGGACCCAATGACACCCTCGCCGTAAATGTCCTGCAAACGGATGAACCGGGGGCTGCTCAAGTCACCGTCGCAGACGTATGTGGAAACGAGCAAACGGCAACCATCGCTTACACAATGCCACCGGAATTGGTGGTCTATGCCGAACAAACCAGCGATCCCCTTTGTCCGGGTGACGACGCCGTTCTCGCAGCTGGAATCAGCACCGGGGTAGGGCCATTTACCTACGATTGGTCGAGCGGAGGTGACGATGAGACAGAGACGGTCAATTTTGACTTTTCTCAGATGGTCACGCTTGTCGTCACGGATGCCTGCGGTATCCAGGATGAATTTGAAATTGAAGTCGAATACCCGGTATATGAGCCCATCACCGGCAACAACCCTCAGGTTTGCTTGGGCATCCAAGGCGACCTCAACCTCGAAGGGGGCACTGGAGAAGTTGATTTTGTTGGGAATTGGGTTGGAGCATACAATTTCTACACATGGCAATACTCCAACTACGACGAAAACGGAAACCCACAAGACTCGGCATTTGTTGCCGTGGATGAAGTCCTCGACTCATTGGCCGTTTTCATCGGACCCTCCGGGAATTTTCAGGCCGGCCTGACCCAGGGAGACATGCAGATTTATGTCGT
>JBMSHA010000037.1:0-10624 GCA_049416245.1 Flavobacteriales bacterium
TTGCGAAGGCCTGATCACGGTTTCGGCTGAGCTCAATGGAGGAACTTGGGTGGAAGAAATCAGTTGGCTGCTCGTCGGAACGGACGGCGCGGTGGTGTGGGAAGGCCAAGGGTCTTTGTTCCAAGCAGGTGTGCAGGCAATGGAGTTTTGCGTGCCGGCAGGTTGCTACAACTTGATCATGCTCGATTCCTTCGGAGATGGCTGGGACAGTTCAGTGCTGACTTTGAGTTGGGAGACTGGGGCATTGGATTTCGCCTTGGAGAACGGCAACTATGGCGAAGTTCAATTCGGTATCGATTCCGAGTGTGACGACCAACCGGATCCCATTGCAGGATGCACGGATGGTGGAGCGGTCAATTACGACCCGGCTGCAACGGAAGATGACGGTTCGTGCGAATTCGCTTTCTGCCCCACCAACGAAGTCACCTTCGTAACGGTGACCCTAGAAGATGGCATGAGCTTGGGATGGAACTTGAGCGGTGGATCGGATGCCGTCGGAGGCACCATCGGTGGAAGCTTTTATGCCAGCAACACTTCCCACACTTACACGGCCTGCTTGGCCGACGATTGCTACGAAGTCACCATGTGGGACATGAATGCGGACGGTTGGAACGGTGGTTGGATTGAAGTCTGGATGGATGACGAAATGATGTCAACCGCCACATTGGATGAAGGCTTTATGGATTCAATGAATTTGGGCATCAATTCCTCATGCGACGATGTCGACGACGGTGGATCTCCTTTCGACTTTCCAGATCCAATGGGCTTTGCGCCATACCCGAATCCAACTGAAGGAGATACCAACTTGAATGGCGAAGGCTGGGATCATCACTTGCCCATCGACATCGAAGTGCGCGACGTTTCAGGACGTTTGATTCAAAAGCGTTCCTTTGTGCCCAACAACGATCCCGCTCAATGGATTTTGAGCACATCGTCTTTTGAAGCCGGGATTTACCAAGTCATCGGCACCCAATCCTCCCACAGCGCGCACACCACGATCATTGTGCGTTGAATAGGATTTGATTCCTCAAGAAGTCAATAGAGAACAAAATGAATCGGTCCCTTGGGTGGAAGCACTCAAAGGGGCCGATTGATTTTTTCAGCTACCTGGTAATCGTGCCGCTTGGCGTCGTTCCGGGAAGTCATTTCAGCAAGAAAACCTGCGAGAAAAAACTGAAGACCGAAAACCATACCCGTTAGCGCAATGTAAAACGCTGAGATTTCTGTGATGTTTTTGGAAGGATTGCCTTGGATGATCGACCACCACTTTCCCAAGGCTATGTAAGAAAAACCAAGAAAACTTGCCGTGAACATGAGCGCCCCCAACGCTCCAAAAAAGTGCATCGGCTTGCGCGAAAAACGCGACATGAAACCGATGGTCATCAAATCAAGGAAGCCATTCATAAAACGCTCCAAACCAAATTTTGACGAACCGTACTTCCGCGCTTGGTGCATAACCTCCTGCTCACCGATCCGATCAAATCCCGCACTTTTCGCCAGAATGGGTATGTAACGATGCATCTCCCCTTGGACTTCGATTGCTTTCACTACCTCAAGTCGGTACGCCTTCAGTCCACAGTTGAAATCATGAAGTTGGATACCGCTGACCCAGCGAGTTGCTGCATTGTACAATTTTGTTGGAATCGTTTTGCTCAACGGGTCATGCCGCTTTTTCTTCCATCCGCTCACGAGGTCCAAGCCGTCCTCCAAAATCTTTCGCTCCATCTCCAGAATTTCTTCCGGAGAATCCTGCAAATCGGCATCCATGGTCACCACCACTCGCCCTTGAGCCGCCTGAAATCCCAATTGCAACCCTGCGCTTTTCCCGTAATTCCGGGCCATGCGGATTCCGACTACGCGAGATGCATCGGCTTGTGCCAGTTCTTGGACGATATTCCATGAACCGTCCCGGCTGCCATCGTCCACAAAAATCACTTCATAAGAACGACCTGCTAAAACACGATCTATCCAAGCCTTCAGCTCAGGAAGACTTTCTTCTTCATTGAATAACGGAATGACAATGGACAGCTCTTTCATCGGGCACAGTTTTCTGCACACGTCCTTACGCATGCCACCTTCAAATTGTTTCGGCAATCGATCTGAAAATTCACGTTAAAAAGCCTTCGGATCCTTGCGTTTCGTGACAGCTGCCACAATCAAGGCAATCAGCGACCACCACAGCAAACCCAACACCCAGCTGAGCACTTGACCTCCAGGTTTCAGCGCCCAAGCCATGTCTTCCATTGTTTTCTCCATCTGCTCTTCAGGAATGAGCGCTCCGATTCCAGAAGACTCCAGCTCATCCATGGTATGGCGGAGCATCTTTGATCCAAGCTCAGGATCAATGACGCTGCCGAGTACGATGTCCATAACGAGCACGATTCCAGTCGTTACAGCAGCAGCAACCAACGCCGCAACGAACGCCTCACCAAATGTCAACCATCCGCCGGCCTCTTTTCGGGTGAGATTGCATGCGAGCATCATGCCCGCGACCACCAAAATCAACTGCCCAAACCCCACCCACTGACTCATCAACGCAGAAATACCCATGAGGTATGCTACCCCTTTGATAACCACAACAATAACGCCTGCGGCGGCCCCCTGTTGCAATGCTAGCTTCGGCAAATTCATGGCTGCAAGGTAGTGCAACCGTGAAATTGATGGTATCTTTGCACGGGGCAAGTCTCCTACGACCAGCTCCCATCGACTCCCCCAGGGCCGGAAGGCAGCAAGGGTAGATGGTTGTAGCGGTGCGATAGGAATCGCTTGCCCTTTTTTTCTTCTCATCAAGAAAACCCCAGCATTGGAAATGCCCACAACTCGCCCCATCGAAAAGATCCTCGTCGCCAATCGCGGTGAGATCGCGTTGCGGGTCATGCGAACGGCAAAAGAAATGGGCATCAAAACCGTGGCGGTGTATTCCGATGCCGATCGAGACGCGCGGTTTGCCCGATTTGCGGATGAAGCGGTCCACATAGGCCCCTCTCCATCTTCGCAGAGTTATTTGGTCGTAGACAAAATCCTGCAAGCTGCTGCCCAGACCGGCGCAGACGCCATCCATCCAGGCTACGGATTCCTTTCTGAAAATGCGGCATTCGCGCAGGCCGCTGAAGCTGCCGGAATTCGTTTCATCGGCCCGAAGCCGCACGCCATTGAAACCATGGGATCGAAATTGGCCGCCAAGGAAACGGTCAAGCCATTCGACGTGCCTTTGGTCCCCGGAACGGATCACCCCATCGAATCGGTCGAGGCCGCTCGCGAAGTGGCCGAAAAAATCGGGTTCCCTCTGCTGATCAAGGCCAGCGCCGGTGGCGGTGGAAAAGGGATGCGGATTGTGCGTGCCATGGACGAATTGGAAAACAGTTTCGAACGGGCGGTATCCGAGGCTGTGAATGCCTTCGGTGATGGCGCCGTGTTCATCGAACGATTTGTTACATCCCCTCGTCACATCGAGATCCAAATATTGGCAGATGAGCATGGCAATGTCGTCCATTTATTCGAGCGCGAATGCAGCATTCAGCGCCGTCACCAAAAAGTTGTCGAAGAAGCCCCATCCGCTGTCCTCACCCCAGAGCTCCGACAAGCCATGGGGCAAAGTGCAATTGAGGTAGCGAAAAGCTGTCAATACGTTGGCGCAGGAACGGTTGAGTTCCTGTTGGACGATCAAAACCGGTATTACTTCCTCGAGATGAATACCTGGTTGCAGGTCGAGCACCCCGTCACGGAATGCATCACAAACGTTGACCTGGTCCGAGAGCAAATTCGCATTGCCGAGGGGCACCCACTTTCCTTCAGCCAAGAAGACCTCAGCATTCGAGGACATGCTATCGAAATTCGGGTTTATGCAGAGAATGCCCGCGAAGGCTTTCTTCCCGATACCGGCACCCTCCATCGCTACCAACCACCGACCGGTCCTGGGGTGCGTGTTGATGACGGTGTAGAACAGGGGCAGGAAATTCCCATTCATTACGATCCAATGTTGGCCAAGTTGGTCGTTTTCGCCCAAGACCGTGAGTCAGCCATTGACCGGTGCATTCAAGCGATCGACGCCTACGAAATCGCTGGAGTGTCCACGACGCTCGATTTTGGCCGATTTGCCATTGACCATCCGGCCTTCCGCTCTGGAAAATTCGACACGCACTTTGTGGAAGAGCATTTCAAGCCTGAATTCCTGGATCGCTCAGCCGACCTTGCAGCCGAGGAACTTGCGGAACTCGCGGTTGCCCTGGTTCAACGAACTAAGCGCTCCGCTGCTCCATCAGCTCAGCATTCCGACCAAAATCCCGCCCGTGGACTGTGGCGCAAACGGGCCAAGCTTTAGCTGCGAAACCACTGCTCATCCAATGCTTGGAGCCCCGCAGAAGCGGTCATGGAAAGCAGAAGCGCTCCGGGCACTCCCAAATTTTGCGCATTGGGATCAATCAAAATGACCGGCACACCCGAGCCCGCCTCAAAAGCGAGTTGAGCCGCGGGATATACTTGCAAGGAACTGCCGATGACAATGACGCAATCTGCTTGTTCCACCAGGGGGAAAGCATGCGTCATGGATGGCACGGATTCGCCAAACCAAACAATATGGGGGCGCAACGGGTGCCCGTCAGGACATCGGTCGGTGCGGTTCATTTCCCAATCGTTCAGGGTCATGACGTATTCCTTTGGCCCACAACTTCGGGCTTTCATCAGTTCTCCATGAAGATGCAGGACGTTTCGGGACCCTGCACGCTCGTGCAAGTCATCCACATTTTGGGTGATGATTTGGACGTCCATTCTTTCTTCCCATTCAGCCAACTTTAGATGGCCGGCATTGGGTTGAGCCGCCATGAGCTTTCGCCTGCGTTCGTTGTAAAAGCGCAGCACCAAATCGGGATTGCGCGACCAGGCTTCCGGGGTGGCTACATCCTCTACCCGATGGCCTTCCCACAACCCTCCGGCACCGCGAAATGTCTCAATACCGCTTTCAGCACTCATTCCAGCACCGGTCAATACAACCAACTTTTTGGGGCGTGATTGAGGCAACATGGACGGAAGTTACAACAAGACCCCGCCAAACGGTTATCTTTGCTGCCGCATGGAAAATCGACATTTCATCATTTACGACCTCGAAGCGACGTGCTGGCGAAGCCGCGCACCCAAACGGGTCGAAGTGATTGAAATCGGCGCAGTCAAAGTCAATGAATCGCTTGACATCATCGATGAGTTCTGTGCGTTTGTGCGCCCAACCTTGCATCCACAGATTTCCAAGTTCTGCACCCAGCTCACCAGCATCACCCAAGCAGACGTAGATGGCGCTCCACATTTCGAAGAGGCCATCGAAGCATTTGAAGATTGGATTTCACCGAAAGCAAACCGTGCTGTGCTCATGAGCTGGGGAGAGTTTGACAAGCGCCAGTTGCTGAGCGACAGCGACTTGCATCAAATGGAATTGCCTTGGTTGCGTTATCATGCTTGTTTGCAGCACCATTACAGCAAATGGAAGGGCAGCAAAAACCAAATCGGATTGAAATCCGCCATGGAATTGGAAGGTTTGAGCTATTCAGGGACCCAGCATCGGGCCATTGAAGATGCACGCAACATGGCGCGTCTTTTTCAGGTGATTGCAGGCCCCATGGAACTTGTAACATTGGGATAACATGGGAAAGCGAATGAGCGACATGGGCTTTTTGGTTCGCCACGCGCTGCGCATTGAATTCAGAAACAAGCATGGGATCGCGGGATTGGTCGTCTTCAGGCTTGCAGCAGTGTACACGTGCTATCAAGCAACCGGAACAAGAGCCTCCATGGAAAGTTGGAATGCGCTGGCCTGGGTGGTGCTGCTCTTTGCTGCCTTCAATGCGGTTTCCAGACCTTGGGCCGATGATTCGGAAAACATGCGCAGCTTCCTGTTGCATACCGTTTCGCCACAATCTTGGATTCTTGCACGGGTTATCTATTACGGGCTTCTTCTGAGCGGTTTGGGTTTGGTGGTTTTCCTCGGGTTCGCCCTTTTCTTGGGGGTCGATCACTTTCGAGGATGGAATGTGCTGCAATTTTGGGTTGGCATAGAAGCCACGGCATTGGCTTTGGCCTCATTACTTGCCCTGTTACAAGCCCTGGCTTCTCGAGCGGGTGGTGGATTCGGGTTGGTGTCGGTTCTGGGGCTGCCCCTGATGATTCCGGTCATTTTAGTGTCTACCCGCTACGGAATGGACTTGATGAAGGGCATTCTATTTTGGGACACGGCGCACCACTTACTTTTTTTGGCATCTCTAACCGGGGGATTTGTGGCCCTTGGGTACATTCTCTTCCCTTACCTTTGGCGTGACTAAAAACGCATGATTCAAAAGAGCTGGAAAATTGGTGGGTTGGCCTTATTGGCTTACGTGATTTCCATGTGCTTTTTGGTGCCTTTGGGTCCGGGATTGTTGGAGTTTCAAGATGCACAATCCGCAGGCGTGGTGGCGAATTTGGATCGCAAAGTTTCGGTTTATCGGCTGGTCGGATTGAATACGCATTGGGACGAACAACCGGAATCCCTTCACGTTTACCTCAAGCACAAAAGTGCCTTGATTGAATTGCCGGTGGTCGAAGTCGCCGACGCCACGCATGCCGATGTCGGATTGGTATTGCCTGACACCCTTCCTTCGAAATCATGGGATGTGTTCGCTTCTCATCCTTCAGATGGCACCTTGCTCCTGGAAAATGGCCTATTTTTCGAAAACGCCATCATCCATGAGGAGGCCACATGGCCTACCCCTGTGGTGAGTGAATACCCGCCCAGCCTGGATTTTCATTTCCCCTTCCAACCGCGCATCTTCGAAACCATTCGAAATCTGATGTTGCACGTACCCATGTGGTTCACGATGTTCCTGCTCATGGGCATTGGATTTGTGGCTTCTATCCGTCAATTGTCGTCGACCCAAAGCACGCAGCATGATTTGCGCGCAGAATCCAGCGTGCAAGTTGGAATGGTTTTCGGAGTCCTCGGATTGATCACCGGGAGTTTATGGGCTCGATTTACATGGGGCGCTTGGTGGGTAGACGATCCACAGTTGAATGGGGCCATGGTCACCGTTTTGGTTTACGCGGGCTACTTGATTTTGCGAGCGACCGTTGAAAACCAACGTTTGAAAGCCCGCCTCGCAGCGGTCTACAATTTATTCGCCTTCGTGATTCTCATCATCCTGTTGATGGTCCTTCCGCGTTTTACGGAAAGTCTGCACCCGGGCAAAGGAGGCAATCCGGGTTTCAACAGTTACGATTTGGACAGTTCATTACGGATGGTCTTCTATCCGGCGGTCATCGGTTGGATGCTGCTCGGGTTGTGGATGTACCGCGTGAGACTCGCAACGGCTGCATTGAACCAAAAACTTCAACAATTATGACCTTGAACGTGCTTCAATCCTTGCTTCAAATCAGCCCGCTCGAAGGATTCTTCTTCGGCAGCGGAAAAGCTATGGTGGTCACGGGTGTAGCCTTGATCATTTTGATTGGAATGGGATTTTGGATGTTTGCCATGGAGAAACGCATCGCACGCATGAACGAACACGTCGATGAGCTGTTGAATTCGGAAAAGCCTGAACAGAAATGAAACGATCGCACATTTTAAGCCTATTGTTCGTAGCGGCCTTGGTGGGATCCTTCATCGCAACGTTCACGAGCACCAGCCGAAGCGTCAGCTTTGCCCAAGCGGCTCAAACCCCAGGAGAAGAATGCAAAATTTCAGGAACGCTGAATCGGGACTTCCCGGTGGTGTACGATCCCGAAGTCGACCCGACGAAAACACGCTTCTACATGGTCGATGAGGATGGCACCACCAAATTCGTCGTTCTCCAACAACCGAAACCTACCGGTTTGGAGAATAGCGAATCCATTGACCTCTATGGAAGCATGATTGGGGATGAATTCCACGCCACCGAAATGTTGATGAAATGCCCATCGAAATACAACGAGAACAACCACGTTCTCATGTCGGAAGACATGCAAGCTGAATCTTGATGACCGCAACCTACATTGGTGAATGGACTGAAATAGCCTGGGTCGGGCGGACGCTGATTGCTTTGGCTTTTGGCAGTTCGTTTGTGGCGTTTGTCGCCTTCGTGAAAGGTTGGAGCGCACTCGGAAAGCGTGCGTTTCAGCTCCATGCACTCTCCACATTTGCAAGCATCGCACTCATTTTCGCGTTGTTCGGAGCCCACCGGTATGAATTTCAATACATCTGGAAACACCTCAACAACGAGATGCCCATGCGCTTTATTTTCAGCGCATTTTGGGGCGGACAAGAAGGGGGATTTTTGCTGTGGATGTTTTGGCACAATGTTCTTGGGTGGATTTTACTCAGACGTCAAACCCGCTGGCAAAGCGGCGTAATGGCCACCTTGAGTGTCATCGAAGTGTTCCTTACCTCCATGCTCCTCGGTGTTTATTTCGGCGACTTTCAACTGGGGCTGGATCCGTTTTTGTTGTTGCGTGAAGCACCGAACAACTTGGGACTGCCCTGGACCGCCCGATCGGACTACCTCACCGCCTTCCCCATGTTTCAAGATGGTCAAGGGTTGAATCCTTTGCTTCAGAATTACTGGATGACCATTCATCCGCCTACGCTTTTCCTGGGATTTGCAGCGACTTCCGTTCCGTTCGCCTATGCCATTGCAGGTTTGGCTAAGCGGGATGACCGTTCGTGGATGCATCCCGCGCTGCGCTGGTCCATATTCGGCATTGGCATCCTGGGTACGGGCATTTTGATGGGCGGTGCATGGGCTTACGAGGCGCTGAGTTTTGGTGGGTTTTGGGCGTGGGATCCAGTGGAGAATTCGTCATTAGTTCCTTGGTTGACGTTGGTGGCTGGTGCGCATTTGCTGCTCATAAACCGCAACCGCAAAAAGCCCTTAGCGCTTTTCAGCACGTTCTATTTCTTATTGATTTCATTTCTGCTGGTCCTGTACAGCACGTTCTTAACCAAATCCGGCATCCTGGGCGACACCTCTGTGCACAGTTTTGTGGACAGCGGAATTTTGCCACAACTGCTCGTTTACTTGCTCAGCTTTGTGGGATTGGCGCATTTGATGTTGCTTCGTTCGGCGAAATCAAAGAACATCCTGCTTGGCGTCATCGGGTTACTCATCCTCATCGCATTCAAAGGCTGGGTGGTTGAAGCCATCGGACTTTTTCTCGTTGCACTTGTCGTCACTTCTTTGATTGCCTATCGCAACGATTTTGAACGAGATGCGGAAGAAGAATCGGTTTGGAGTCGGGAATTCTGGATGTTTGTCGGCAGCTTGCTCTTTTTGGTGAGTGCCGCGCACATTACATGGCAAACCAGTTTACCGGTCTTCAACCAATTCCTGGAGCCGCTTTCGCCTCTGCTACAGAATTTAGGCGAAAAATGGAACAGTGATTTGCTGCTGGATTTAAGCCAACACAACCTCGCACCGGGAACCGATTTGGACCAAACCTACCACTTGGTGCAAGCGCCATTGGCCGTCTTGATCATGACCATCATGGGGCTGGCCCAATGGTTAAAGTATCGGGATTCTGACATCAAGACGGTACTCAAGAAAGTGGCACGATCCCTCCTACTCAGTGCTTTGATCACCGGTGTATTGCTCTGGGCCTTCCCCTTTGAATGGTGGGAATTGCCGCGCGTTGCATTGCTGTTTGCTGCGGCATTTGCCGTGCTGTCGAATGCCGATTACATCCTTCAAATCGCCAGAGGAAAATGGCGTCAAATCGGCTCGCCTCTGGCACACGTCGGTTTTGGTCTGGTGATCTTCGGAGCGGTCATCAGCACCAGCCAAAAATGGATCATCTCGCAGAATCAAATCGGGGACATCAGCACCCTCAATGAAGAGCTAAACAACCGGGAGGACCTGCTCATCATGGAAGGCGACACCTTGCCCATGGGGCCCTATTTTGTCAGTTACCGAGATCGTTACCAAGAAGGCATTCACGTCAAATTCCGGATGGATTACTTCGAAAAGGAATCCCACCGGTACCTGCCTGGCGATGTGGTCTACTTTGACGGCATGGTATTCGAGGCCAAAGAAGCGCATACCGCGTCTCAACACTTTTCAGATGATTTGGAATCGCACTGGATGTTCGTTCCTTTCCCCAACAAGCGTCAAGCCGAAACGGCTCAAGTTTGGAAATCGGGTACGCCCGGGAATTATGCGTTTACCTTGGAGCCACGGATCCAGCTGAACGAACAAATGGGCAATGCACCGGAGCCCGATACGCGGCATTGGATTCACAAGGATCTCTATACCCACATCAAATGGGGTCGCGTCACGCCACCTGAAACCGATGAAGAAGGTTGGATGGGCGGTCGTAAACACACCATGCAAGTGGGCGACAGCATGCTCATAGGTCACACCTTGCTGACGGTAGATAGCTTGCGTGCGGTGTTGGATGGCGAAAAACCCGAACGCGGCTTGCTTCAAAAAGATTTAGCCATCGCTGCCTGTGTTCGGCTCAAAAACAAGTCCGAACGGTCGACCCACGAACCTTTATACATCGTGCGAGACAGCACGTTGATTCCCGATATGTACGAAGCCGCCAATTTTGGAATCAAAATGCGCATTGAATCCTTCGATCCGAAATCCGAATCGTTCGAAATGACGGTGTGGGAACATGAGTCGGTGCGTCGCGA
>JBMSHA010000038.1:0-10524 GCA_049416245.1 Flavobacteriales bacterium
ACCAAGTTGACTTGAATGTAGCAGACCTCCAAGGAGGCATCTACACGTACACGTTGGTTGCCGATGGCATGCGCTTGACCAAGAAGATGATGGTCAAGTAAACCCAACAGCATTTGATTCAGAAAGGGCGGTTTTCGAACCGCCCTTTTTCATGTGCGAAGGTTTCGAGGCCCCGGTTCCAGATGTACCTTCGCGCCATGTCCTTGAAATCGCTTGTCGGCCGGTGGTTGGCGCGTCGAACCGTCCGGCTCGAAGCGCACAAGGCAGCACACCCGCATGACATGCAGTTGAAATGGTTCAACCGATTGGTCGAGCGCGGCGCAACAACGGCTTTTGGGCGGGATCACGGGTTGCATCCGGGCATGACTTTGGAAGCCTTTCGCGAGGCCGTCCCGGTTCGTGACTACGAAATGCTCAAGCCCTATGTAGACCGGGCAGTCGCCGGAGAATCCGATGTCCTTTGGCCTGGGCAGCCCCTGTATTTCTGCAAAACCAGTGGAACCACAAGTGGAGCGAAGTTCATTCCCCTGACCCAGGAGTCGATGCCCAACCACATCGGTTCGGCACGGAATGCCTTGTTGCATTTTCTGGCTCATTCGGGAAGGGCTGAGTTCCTCGATGGCAAGATGATATTCTTGCAGGGTTCGCCGGAATTGGCTGAAACCGCTGGAGGGATTCCCATGGGTCGACTCAGCGGAATTGTCGCCCATCATGTCCCAAATTACCTGCAAGCGAATCGACTGCCCACTTACGAGACCAATTGTTTAGAACCTTGGGAGGCAAAAATTGATGCAATCGTTGAGGAAACGCGGATTGCCGATATGCGCTTGATCAGCGGAATTCCTTCATGGGTTCAGAATTACTTTGAACGATTGCTCGAAGTGACGGGGGCCGCGAACGTGCGGGAGGTGTTTCCCAACCTCGAACTTTTCGTCTATGGGGGAGTGGCATTTGAACCGTATCGCGAACGCTTTAAGGCCCTCATTGGTGGAGACCTTCCCACCGTCGAACTTTTCCCGGCATCAGAGGGATTCTTTGCATACCAAGATCAGTTGAACGAACCCGGTTTGCGCCTCGTCGTGGACGAGGGAATATTTTACGAATTCATTCCAGCGGAAGCCTATTTCGATGACAATCCTCCTAGATTGACTTTGGAAGAGGTGGAATTGGGGGTTCAATACGCCCTTGTCGTCACGACCAATGCAGGCCTATGGGCGTACGACATTGGGGATACAGTCAAGTTTATCTCCAAGGCGCCTTACCGATTGCTGGTCACGGGCAGGATCAAACATTTTACCAGTGCATTCGGTGAGCACGTTATTGCCGAGGAAGTGGAGGGTGCAATCCGCGATGCCATGGTTGAATGCGGCGGAGCGGTTGCGGAGTTTCATGTGGCACCTCAAGTTAATCCCGTGGAAGGATTGCCTTACCATGAGTGGCTTATCGAATTCGCGGAGCTGCCCGCGGATATCGAGGGCTTTGCGCGCGTCGCGAACGCTGGGGTTGTTGAACGCAATCCTTACTACCGAGATTTGATCGCCGGCTCGATTCTGCAACCGGCACGATTGACCGTGGTGTCCACCGGTACGTTCCAACGCGCGATGGCATCTTTGGGTAAATTAGGGGGGCAAAACAAACCTCCAAGGCTGTCGAACAGCCGCGAATTTGCGGAGACTTTAGAAAAACTACAGGCGTGAAAATTCTAGCACTCATCGGCGGAAGCGGCTCTGGAAAGTCAACGGTTCTCAATGGATTGCAAGCGCATTTCGGAGAGCGTGTGGCCGTGCTTTCGCTCGATAATTACTACCGACCGAAATCCGAATTGCCTGTCGATGAGAATGGCGAAACGAATTTTGATTTGCCGGAGGTCATTAATCACCTCGATATGATCCGTGACATCGATCAATTGCGCCGTGGAGAACCGATTACGCTCGAAACGTACACCTACAATCGGGATGTGATGCAAAGCGAAAAAGTCGTCATTTCTCCGGCAGAGTGGCTCGTCGTGGAGGGATTGTTCGCGATGGCCTATCCTGAAATGGAAGAGCGCGTGGACGTGTTGGGCTACATCGACGCGCCAGCAGAAGTGCGATTGCAGCGTCGCATTGAACGTGACGGCAGCGAACGCGGTTATACCGAGGAAGAGGTGCGCTATCAATGGCAGAATCACGTGAGGCCAGCGGATATCGCATTCATCGAACCCTGGAAGCAAAAAGCGGACGTAATTGTCGATAACGCCAATCACTGGGAATCCGGGTTGCGCGCCTTGATTGAAAAAATGGAAGCCTAAGAAATGATGAAAAAAGCCTTTACCCTCCCGACATGCAAGACGTGCGTGCGCATTTTTGAAGACCTGGAGCCCGCGGAAAACGGGTGCGAAGTTGTCGACATCAAGAGTTCGGGCATTGCCGCGGAAGATTTGGACCGGATGAAAGCGCTCGCAGGCTCATACGAAGCACTTTTTTCGCGACGCGCCATGAAATTCCGCTCGATGGGATTGGCCGACCAAGAATTGACCGAGGCGGATTATCGCCGATTGATTTTGGAAGAATATACGTTCTTGAAGCGCCCTGTTTTCCTTTTCGAGGATGCCGTTTGTGTGGGCTCAGCCAAGGCTTCGGTAGAGGCGGCGCGAAAGGCGATGAAGGGTTAATCCCTGCAACTTCATGGCAAAAATCCTCGCCCATCTGGCGCTGTTGGTGGTGGCTCTGACGTACGGGGGCAATTACCTCGTGGCCAAAGGATTGATGCCAGACCTGATTGGCCCGAGCGGCTTCATCGTGCTGCGCGTGATCGGCGGTGGAGGCTTGTTTTGGTTGGTGCGGTGGGCCATGCGCGCAAGAGGTCCATGGGAGCGCATTGAGCGTGGCGATTACTGGCGACTGGCGGCATGTGGAGCGACGGGGGTTGCGGCCAACCAATTGCTCTTTTTCAATGGCCTGAGCATCACGAGTCCCGTCAATGCATCCATCATCATGACGGTAAACCCCGTGTTGGTATTGCTGATTTCCGCAGTGCTCTTGGGTACGCCGATAACGGCCCGGAAAATGCTAGGGATCGCAGTGGGTGGAGCGGGGGCGATTGCGCTGCTGATTCTGGGCGCACAACAAACCAACATCCACGCCTCGTGGCAAGGGGATTTGATGGTGCTGATCAATGCCACCAGTTACGGTTTCTACCTGGTGCTGGTCAAGCCGCTCATGGCTAAGTACAAACCTTTAACGGTCATCGCTTGGGTGTTCTTGTTTGGCGCACTGTGGGTGGTGCCGATTGGATTGAAGCAAGCATTGGCCATTGATTGGTCGGTGTTTGAGCCGGTGCACTGGAGAGGCTTGGCCTATGTGGTGCTCGCGACCACATTCATGGTGTATCTACTCAATATTTTCGCTTTGCGTCATGTGCAGCCCACGGTGGTGAGCATTTACATCTACCTTCAACCCCTGCTGGCAACGGGCTTTTCTTGGTGGTTGAGCCGTCGCGGCGGGGTGGATTACATCACGGATTTCGGCTGGTGGACGGCAGCCTGTGCAGTGGCGATTTTCATGGGCGTGGCGTTGGTGAGTTGGCCAAGCAGAAAAACGCACGCGAGTTTGCAAGCAAAGTAGGTGCATCTCCAGGGCGGAGTTTGTACTTTCACCTCATGCCAATAGCGAAACCCTTCAACCTCACGGCTTGGATCGAAGAAAACCGTGATTTGCTCAAGCCGCCTGTGGGCAACAAGAATCTTTATGTCGAGAGCGGCGATTACATTGTGATGATTGTAGCCGGCCCCAATGCGCGCAAAGATTACCACTACAATGAGACCGAAGAACTCTTCTACCAACTCGAAGGCCACATTACCGTGCGCATTCAAGAAGATGGGAAACCGGTCGATATGAAGTTGGGCCCGGGGGACATGTATTTGCACCCGGCCAAAGTTCCGCACAGCCCCATGCGCGAAGAAGGCTCGTTGGGATTGGTCATCGAATGCAAACGCGCAGATACCGATGCCCAAGACGGATTGCTCTGGTTCTGTGATGCGTGCAACCACCCGCTCCACGAAACTTACTTCAAGCTGGAAAACATTGAGAAAGATTTCCTTCCTCGATTCCGCGAGTTCTATGGCAGCGAGGAATTGCGCACGTGTAAATCCTGCGGCGAGGTCATGGCCACGGATCCGCGCTTTGTGGACTGATGTTGAGCACATTGAGGCGAGCAACCTTCAGGAAGCATTGCGTGTCTTAGGGTAACACATCTGCATCATTCCGCATGAAACCCATTTTATTGACCTTTGCTGCGCTGGCTTTTTCGCTCATTTCGTTGGCCCAACAGTGCACCAACGTTGAGTTTTTCGTCATGAATCAATCCGGTGAGAATTGGCCGGTGCTTGAGGTGGATTACCTCATTTCAAACGCCAATGGCATGCCGACGGCAAACGGTACCTGGGAGGTCACACCAAATGGGACGACAGCAGGCTTTTGCCTTTCCGTAGGTTGCTACACCATTTCGCTTTCCGGTGATGGGGTTTCGGGGGAGTCCGTCGGGTTGGAATTGTTCCAGTCGGATTTTGTGCAAATACTCGACTTGATGCCAGCTGAGGAAGAAGGCGTTTGGAATGCGAGCTTTTGCGTCGAGCAAGGCCAAATGTTCAATTGCCCCGATGCCATTGATTACGCTGCGGGCGAAGGCTGCAACTGGGCATTTGAAATCGGCAGTTTTCAAGAAGGCGAGCAAGTCCATTGGAATTTCGGTGACGGCACCGAGACGGTGGTCGGCGGGCATTTCATTGAGCATGTCTTCGAAAATGCGGGCACATATGAGATTACGGCATTCTTCACATCGTTTGATTGTCCCATGGGTGTGGGGTTGGCTACGACGATTGAGGTGGAAGGTTGCGGCGGTGGAACGGGCGAATGCGAGGTTGAAATGAACGTGGAAACGGAAGACGGGATGTGGTATACATTCAGCATTGCCGAAGTCTATGCCAACGCCAACATCCAATGGTACATCGACGATCAACCCATCGAAGGTGCTACCGGACTGGTTTTTGAGGCGGGATTCGATTTCAATCCATATTGGTCGGTGTGCGTTGCGGTCATCACGGACGCTTGTCCCGAGGGGGCAGAAGCCTGTTACAACAACATGGAATCGGATTGTCCCGAAGGCATCTTGGTGGATTCAGACGGGTGTCATTACGTCTTCAGTATGGGCAATTTGGACAACCAAGAAATCGGTTGGTCTGTGGACGGTGTTTTTGTTGAGTGGTCAAACTTCGCTTTTGATTGGTTCTTTGAGACGGGTGGATGGCATGTCATTCAAGCGGAGTATTATTCGGCAAATTGCCCGGGTGAAACCTATGTTGTTGAGATCAATACGGAAGGCTGTGGAGGCGAGGGATGTGATTTGGAACTGGTATGGAATGAATTGGAATGCGACCACTTTTTCATTGAGGCATTGAATCAGCCTGAAGGCGCGACGCTTTACTGGACACTGGATGGCGAGCCATACGATTACGGATATGCAGAAATGGTGTTTACGTTTGAGGAGGACGGTTGCCATGTTTTCGGGGTCGGGTATGAAACCCCCGAGTGCCCGCAAGGCGCGTTTGCGGAAGTTGAGATTTGTTCCGATTGCAACGGGGGAACGGATTGCGAAGTATCCATTGTGTATGAAGAATTGGCTGGAGGAATCTACCTATTCTCTGCGGTTACCGAGACGGGGGAATTGTTTGCAGGTGATTTGCATTGGTGGACGGGCGGGAACAATGTAGGTTCCGGCAATCCATTTGCCTGGACGTGGGATGTCGAAGAGCCCATGGGGGTTGCGATGTGCATGGAATACGCGAGTTGGCAAGATTGCCCGGGCGGTGAGGCATGCATCGAATTGGAGACGCCCGGAATGGCCTGTGAGGAAATCGTACTGGTGCTCGATGGGGAGTGGACAGCAAGTGCAGAGTGGGCTTTTGAGTTGGGATTTGAAGCCTTCATCGACGGAATTGAAATTGCTGGCTGGTCGTTCGAAGAGGCTTGGATGGCGGATGGGGCGATTTCTGATACGCTGACGTTGTGTGTTCCGCCGGCTTGCTTCGATGTTTTTTGGGGCTGGGACGCAGCGACCGTTGACGTGGAGGCGCTCCTCGTCTCTGTCCTTCTTGCAGGCGGGGATCCTGTTACGCTGTTTGACTGGTTTGAGCCGTTCAACACCAATGGATTTGGGTTGTTGCCTGACTGTTCGGAATCCGTGGAGGTGCCATCACCTGCTTTTGCTTCATGGAACGTTTGGCCCAATCCCGCAAACCAAACATTCCAATGGACTGCAGATGATGCGAATGGGGCTTCCCTTCTCGTGCATTCACTGGATGGGCGTCAAATTTTGATGGATACCCATGCCGCTGCGACCGGTCAGATTGCTACTTCTGATTGGCCGGCGGGCTGGTATGTTATCTCGTGGATCGGTCGCGAATCAGCACCGATTCATCAAAAAATCCTGGTCATTCACTAAAGCTGGATTTTTCGTCGAAAAAACGGTGGAAAATCCAGGCTTCGCATAGGTGAATCCCTTTCTTTCCGTGATAGGTCATGCCTTAACTTCGTGCTTGCAAATCCTGACGGTTTGCGCGCACGACAATGACGTATCAAAAACTCAATAATTGGACCGGTTGGACGGTTTGGCTGGTAGCAACGGTAGTCTATCTCTCCACCATCGAGCCAACGGCTAGTTTCTGGGATTGCGGTGAATTCATCGCATCGGCTTATAAATTGGAAGTCGGGCACCCGCCGGGGGCGCCATTTTTCATGCTGCTCGCTCGTTTTTTAATGATTTTCAGTACACCTGAAACAGCAGCCGTTTTTGCCAATTCATTGTCTGCCTTGAGCAGTTCGTTCACCATTCTGTTTTTGTTCTGGACCATTACCCATTTGGCAAAAAAGTTTGTCGCGAACGAGGAAGGTGCATTGACTGCAGGCGGTACTTGGGCTGTAATGGGGGCGGGAGTCGTCGGCGCACTGGCTTACACGTTCAGCGATAGCTTCTGGTTTTCGGCGGTTGAAGGCGAGGTTTATGCGCTTTCGTCGCTTTTTACGGCTTTGGTTTTTTGGGCCATTTTGAAATGGGAAAACGTCGCAGATGAACCCGGCCATCTGCGTTGGATCCTGGTGATTGCCTACTTGATGGGGCTTTCCATCGGGGTTCACTTACTCAACCTTTTGGCCATCCCAGCCATTGCGTTGGTCTACTACTTTAAGAAGTACGACTTTTCTTGGAAGGGTTTGGCGATTACAACGGTCGTTGCTGGAGCGATTCTGGGTTTTGTGCAGGAGGGTTTGATCAAGGGGGTTGTCAACTTGGCGGGCCGTTTTGAATTGTTTTTCGTGAACGATATGGGGCTCAGCTTCAATACCGGGGTATTGGTCTATGCTGTGTTACTTATTGCTTTTTTGACCGCAGCTATATGGTTTACCCAACGAAAAGGGTGGTGGGCTGCGAATACGTTTGTACTTGGCATGACCATGGTGTTGATTGGTTATTCCACTTTTGCGGTTATCGTCATTCGATCGGCCGCGAATCCACCCATGGATGAGAACAATCCGGAGGACTTGTTTTCTCTGCTGTCGTACTTGAATCGTGAACAATACGGAGACCGGCCTTTGGCGACAGGGCAATACTGGGGCGGCCCCTTGGATCCGCAGAATTCGTATTCAGACGGCAATCCACGGTATGTGAAGAGTTACAGCATCATCGAAGACAAAGGGCGAGACGTTCGGGTAAAGTCATTCCGCACAGAGGGGGCAGCACTGGCTTGGATGGAAGAAAATGGATCAGCTCGAACTCGGATTCAAGAAGAATATGTCGATAGCGGTGAGAAAAGGGGGTCCGTTGCCAATTACGATGACCGATTCACCATGATTTTTCCGCGTATGTATTCCGCGCAAGGGAATCACATCGAGGCCTACAAAAGCTGGAGCAATTACAAGGGCTACAATGAATCCATCGGTTTCACGAGTCCAATGACGAGTGAGTTGATGAGTCGTCAGGCTTTTGAAGAACACATTCAGGAAGCCTACCTCAGTGGAAGCCTCTCAGCAGAAGAGTTGCGCAGGGCGATGAATGGTTTGTTTCGGTCGTACAACCGTCGGTTTGAAGATAATTTTGAAGTGGCTTCGGCGAATGAGATCATGGTTCGCGACCCCCAAAGCGGTTCCATGTTACGGGCACCATTCGATGCTGCGGGCATGGTTGAGACGTTGGCCCAATACCTTGTAGACGATTTGGAAACGGGATTGACGCGAGGCAAAGGCTATGTGACGCAGCTGGAAAGTCAACGCAATCAATTGGAAGCACAGATTCGGATGGCAACCCGAAAAGCGAACAGCACCGGATCAGCTGAAGACATCCGGGCGGTTCGTCAATACCAAGGGATGCTCGACCGTGTTGAGGCTGATCTCAAACCGACCATGGGGGAGAACCTGCGGTTTTTCATGGATTACCAGATGGGATGGATGTACTTCCGGTACTTCTTGTGGAATTTCGCCGGCCGCCAGGATGATTTCCAAGGCCATGGAGATTTTCTGAGTGGGAATTGGTTGAGTGGCATTTCAACGATTGATGCAGAGCGATTAGGAAATCGGGAAAACCTGACTTCTGTGCAATTGGAAAACAAGGGATTCAACCGATTCTATTATTTGCCTTTATTACTGGGATTGATTGGATTGCTCTTTCAAGCGTACCGCGATCCCAAACAATTTCTCGTGGTGCTCGCCCTGTTTGTATTGACTGGATTAGCCATTGTAGTCTACCTCAACCAATATCCATTCCAACCACGTGAACGAGATTACGCTTACGTGGGGTCCTTTTACGCCTTCGCGATTTGGATTGGATTGGGCGTGGCGGCTTTGTTTGAATTTTCCCGCTCAGTGGATAGGAAATTTATGCTACAAGTGCTGGGGGCTGCGGCTGCGGCTGGCATGGTGTTATTCGGAATGGAAACGGCCTCTGGGGGAAATCATGCCATGAGCTATTCCATTCTCTTTTTGACCTTGGCCTTGGGCCTGTTGATGGGATTGGCGATGTTATTTCAAATGCTCTCCATGAAGGAAACAGTCCGTGCACAGGCCATGGTGTTGTTGAGTTTGTTAGTACCCGTCTTGATGGCCAATGAAGGCTGGGACGACCACAGCCGTGCACGACGTCGCACCGGGGTTGACTTTGCTAAGAACTACTTGGATTCACTTGAGCCGAATGCTATTCTCTTCACCAACGGTGATAACGATACGTTTCCTTTGTGGTATGTACAGGAGGTCGAAGGATACCGGACAGACGTTCGCATCTGCAACCTCAGCCTGTTGAATACGGATTGGTACATCGACCAAATGAAACGACAGGCCTACGACAGCCCGCCGTTACCGATTGCCATGGATGAAGAAAGTTACCGGCAGGGAACCCGGGATTTGGTGGTCCTTGATAACCCAAGGGACCCCAGTAATCCCTACATGGACATCGGAGATGCTTTGAAAATTGCAATGGACGACGCGAGCATGAGGGAGTTCGGAGGCGGGAAAAAATATGCCGTGATGCCGACGAACAGTTTCAGGATTGAAGCCGATAGCGCCAAACTGGTGCAGCACGGTGTTCTTGACGCTGAAGAAATGAAACAGCGCGTCCCTGCCATCGAATTCACCCTCTCCGGAGCCAATGGTTCGCCCAAGGGTTACATCTTGAAAAACCAACTGGCGGTGTTGGACATGATTTACAACAACCAATGGGAACGTCCGATTTACTTCGCTGTCACGACAGGCCCGGACAGTTACATGGGGCTCCAACAGTTCTTCCGCTTGGAAGGATTGGCCTACCGTTTGGTTCCGATTGAGTACCCGATCAACCCGAATCCGAATGCATTTGGCGGGGTTGCCATGGATATGATGTACGAAAACGTCGTGAACAAGTGGTCTTGGGGCGGGATGGACAATACCGAAGACGGCATTTACATGGATGAAAACAACCGCCGCATGGTGACCAATTTCCGTTTGCAGATGGCCATCCTGGCTGAAGAATTATTGGCCAACAATGACCCTGAAAGGTCTTTGGACATCTGTGAATTGGTGTTGACGAAGATGCCTAAGGAAAACGTTCCGCTCAGTCGCGTACTGATGACAGTCCAAGGCACGCTCATGGAGATCGCAGCGCAAGAAGGAATCCCGGGGGCAAAATTCTATGAATTACCCGAAAATCGCCGCGCACAGGCGCGTGAATTGGCGGTGGAATTGACCCGTGATTTGTTCAAAATCCAAGCGGACGATTTGACCTATTACTATTCCTTGGATCCGCAGCGTTTCAACGCCGTTTCAAAGGAACGTCGAATTGCAAAGCAAGTGGCTGAAGTCATGATTCAGACGGCGAATATGTACATGCCGGACGATTCGCTCGGGAGTGAATTGACGCGTGAAATGGAGGCTTTGGAATCCATGATTGCGGAACAGCAAATGCGTATCTCCAACCTGGGCTCGTTCAATTTTTGAGGTTGAGGAAGCAACGGATTGCCATTTTTGC